>JANPEU010000559.1:0-2976 GCA_031423175.1 Bacteroidota bacterium | reverse complement strand
TGATAGCTGGATGGAGCAATGTTTGATTTTGATGAGTGAAATATTTTCTTTACCAAAGGAAAATATGTTTTTAAAACTCCGGCAACGCAAACCGGGTCGTTTAGGACAGTATCAAAAGCTGGATGTAGCAAAAAATGAACTTATCGTTGAAGAGGGTAGTTTGAAATTTATGGTTAACCTTACCGACTACCTCGATACGGGTTTGTTTTCAGATCATCGTGTTACCAGGGAATTAGTAAAAGAAAAAGCTGCGGGGAAAAAAGTGCTGAACCTGTTTGCTTATACTGGATCGTTTTCTGTATATGCTGCCAGTGGCGGCGCAACCGAAGTAGTTACCGTAGATCTTTCAAATACGTATTTAAAATGGGCCGAAAGAAATATGGAACTGAATCAGTTTACTGACAAAGACAAATACAAATTTATTGCTGCCGATGTAAAGCAATATATAAAAACATTGCCAGCAAATTATTTTGATATCGTAGTGATGGACCCACCCACCTTTAGCAACAGTAAAAAAATGAAAGATGATTTTTTAGATATACAACGGGATCATGTTGTATTGATTAATGATTGTTTAAGTGCGATGAATACCGGGGGCATTTTATATTTCAGTACTAACTTCAGAAAGTTTGAATTGGCTGCTGATAAAATAAAGGCGGAAGCTATAAAAGATATTACAAAAGATACAACTCCTTTTGATTTTGAAGGGAAGCTAAACCGTTTGTGTTATGAAATAAAAAAAAGAAACTAAGCTGGGTAGGTTAGTTGTTTAAGCTGTAATTTCTCCACGTTACTAATTCAAAAGCCCATTCGTTTGAATGGGCTTTTGAATTCATTTAAAAGTACTCTTACTGCTATTTTATTAATTGCAAGTTCCTATATAATCACCATGTGCTATATGATCGGCAAGTCCAAGAAAATCAACACAGAGTGTATTTTGTGCTGGAGTACCGGGCTTATGACATACCAATACTTTATCTCCATTTGCACCACAATAAGGGAAACCAGGTGCCGAACCTGTAGGCAAATCTATTATTGCTACAATAAGTCCGAGACAATCGCCTGCAATACCAGTAGTCAAATTAAGATTGTTAGGTCCGGGGCTAAGGAAAGATGTAATACTATATGTATTTATGTCCCACAATCTACCGTTACCAGTGGGTCCATTATTTGCACCAGGTGAGGTGCCCTCAAAAATGGCTCCGGCTGCTACAAAAGGTGCTGCATTTATTAATAAGGCTGCATCACTAAAGGTTTGACCATCGGCAACATGTAACTGTAAGTTGACGCTACCAGATGTATAATTAATACCAGAAAGTGAAACAGCCCAGCCCTGTGGATCTGCCGGCGCATTTGGGTTAGCAGCGATACCCGCAAACGGAACATTGGAATCGTTACCATCAAATATTACCACGTCACGGTTATTAGTATAGTTGCCATCATTGAAAAAAACAACTAAAGAAGCGCCGTTAGGATTCATAGTTCCAAATCCTGACAGAGCATAGTTTCCGTTTCCGGTAGCTTGTACCAATGTAGTTACGTTTGCACGGTAAGCCTGGCTGTTTGCGAATGCCCAGCAATTGCTACTTGAAACGCCGATATTAGAACCAATTACGGTTGTTGCGTTTACAGTAATGGAGTTACCTACATCTGTAGATGAATTAGTAACACCGTGCCAATACAAGTAGGCTTTAGTTACAGTACCGGAAAGGCCTGCTAATGCAATTGTACCAGAACCAACGTCTCGCAAACCGCCCACACCAGCTGATACATAATCAGTATAGTAAACGATTGTGCTTTGGGCGACAACTTTCGACATCATTGGGTTACCTGTTTCCCCGGATCCCGAAGTAAATGTAGTTGGATCACAGAATTCTCTGGAACCAGCCAATGGATTTTGATTACTGCTACTGGTAATGGATTGCTCATCTTTAGTTAATGAGTCATCCTTTTCAATTGTTTTTTTACAACCCATCATTATTACTAATGTGAGTGTAATGAAAAAAAGCGAGGCGGTGAACAACTTGTAATGTTTCATAATTGAGTGTTTGTGCCTTTAGGGGCGATTAGAAATTTTGGTTTGTTGCTTAAATCAGAGACTTAACAGTTACTTATTTATCAGTTTCCATAAGGAACAAATACTGTAAGAGAGTACTAAATGAGGGGGTCTTCTTTTGGGGAATTAAAATTTCGGAAATATTAAGGATATTAGAACCAAAGAGATAAAAAAAAGCTATATCTTATTTTACAATCCTTCAAAATTTTTTTTAAAACAACATTTGTATTAGTAATTTTACTATAGTCGTGTCATTGAAGGGGCTTAAAAAGCTTTTGCTATTTTAGAAATCATCACCAGGAACCGGGTTTATAAAAAAATCATGTTGTTAGTACAAAACTTAAAACAAAATGGGTATGATTGTGGGCATCAACAACGGGGTAAAAAGCTCAGTAGCGGGACAAGCGTACAAGTGTGCGACCCCGAGTTCCGTCGCTTCGCTCCTCGTCGGGGCAAGCGCAACCAAAGTTTAATAGCAGTAATGGAACTTATTACAAAAATATAAAATCTCAATTCATCAGGCTGCCACTTCCAGCATCAACTGCTCCAATGAAATATTGAGAAAATTGGGAAGTATATGCGAGTAGGTTCGCATTATTTTATCGGGGTCATTCAGGTGATGAAGCATGCTACTCCATTTTTCGAAACCATGATTTTCTATTACGTTATTCTTTTTTTCATCAGTTTGCAGATACATACTCATACCCACTGCATCTGCCTCGGGATGAAACTGTGTACCTATCATATATTCATTAAAGCGAATGCCCATTACAGCTCTTTCATACGGTACATGCGGCCGCTGCTTTTCGATACATAGGACTTCTGATCCCATTTCCTTCAATAATTGCAGGTTGGGTTGTGTTACCTGGTAATCTCTGCTATCCACAGCATAAAATTGTTCTTTCAATCCACTGAATACC
>JANPEU010000558.1:0-2077 GCA_031423175.1 Bacteroidota bacterium | reverse complement strand
TCAAACTGCAATTTGGAGTAGGGGTTTCTGTAAAAAATTTTAAAAAAGCAGTTGATAGAAATCGGATTAAACGACTGACAAGGGAAGCTTACCGGTTACAAAAAAATGAATTGGCTGAAAAACTGAAATTATCTGGAAGGAAATTGAATGTTTTTTTTATTTATACGGACAAAGAAATTCCTGATTTTAATCTTGTAAAAGATAAAGTAGCTTTGATATTGAAAAAATTTGAAAAAATTGTTGATGAAAATATTCCTACAGATACTTAGTCTTCCTTTTATAGCTTTGATTAAAATTTACCAATGGGTAATTTCTCCCATACTGGGACCCAAATGCAGGTACACCCCTACCTGCTCACATTACGCCGTGGAAGCATTAAAAAAGCATGGAGTTTTTAAAGGTATATGGCTGACTCTAAAAAGAATTTCAAGTTGCCATCCCTGGGGTGGCAGCGGATATGACCCCGTTCCATAATTATAGTTTTTAAAAATTATTACCAATCGTTATTCAAATTTCTTTGTCATAGTAAATGTTGTATCTTGTTTTTAATAAAAATAAAATACAGTGGTTACGGTTTCACTTATAGAAGATGATAAACATTTCAGGGAAGGATTAGAGCAATTGATTAATGGTTCTGAAAAATTTCGAATACTTAATACGTATGGATCTGCCGAAGAAGCTATGCAAGGGATTATTCGTTTTCCGCCAGATATAGCTATCGTTGATATTAAACTACCTGGAAAAAATGGCATTGAGCTTATTCATTTTTTGAAAAACGAATTGCCTAATACCCAGTTTATGATTTGCTCTTATTACGACGACAATGAATATGTCTTTAATGCACTAAAAAACGGTGCAGTGGGTTATATTCTCAAAGATGCAAGACCGGAAGAAATCCTGGATTCATTGGATGAGCTGCAGAAAGGTGGTGCTCCCATGAGTCGATACATTGCCAAAAAAGTTGTAATGGTTTTTCAAAATAAACCACAACAGCATCAACTGGCAGAATTAACAACCCGGGAAAATGAAGTATTGAATATGGTGGCAACCGGTATGAGTATACATGAAATGGCAGACAAATTTTTCAATAGCCCGTGGACTATTAAAAGTCATTTAAGAAATATATATTCAAAGTTGCACGTTAGCAATAAAATAGAGGCCATTAATAAATTGAATAATAGTAACGACGATAAAAGTTATTTTCACTAGTAAAAAAACCGTTCGGCAATTGCAAACGGTATTTTATTTTTTCGGAAAATCAGTTTTAATTACCATAGAAAAATTGCTCTTTCACAATTTTGCCATCCTTCCAATACTGAACTGATACTTGTGTGTACTTACGAACGCCCCAGTCTTTATGTGTATAATCATAATGCCATTGTACATAGCTAATATTTTCTCCTACTGCTACATCCAGTGCTTTTGCACCACGAAATTCTGTAATGCTTCCAAAAAAATCAATTTCCCTTACCCGGTTTGCTTCTTTGCCAATAGTAGGAGCAGCTTCATTCTCTTGCATGACTACTTCGTCGTCGTAATATAAATCAAAACCTTCAAGAGCTTTGCCTTCAATAATTAATTGATTCAGGTGGTTAACTTTTTCTTTAATCGATTGCATATATTTTAATTTTTATTTAAATGTAAAATTGCAAACAAAACCCGCCCTCCACCATTGATGCATGAGAAGAAATAAGCTTGATATAGGTTAAGGAGTCTTTCCGTTCTTATTGTATTGACTTCGGATGCGGCTGAGTGATTCGGGAGTTATTCCCAGGAAACTGGCAATCTGTTTTAGTGGGAGTCGTTGTTCCATTAAAGGATACTTTTCTATAAAACTGCAATATCGGTCGTCGGCTGTCAGGCTCATCGTTTCAATGATGCGGCGCTGACCTGCAATAAAAGCATTTTGTACCAGCATTCGGAAAAACCGTTCAAATTTAGGGACTTGTTTAAAAAGTATTTCTAGTGATGAACTATCGAGGCAGAATAATTCGGAATCTTCAAGTGCATCAATCGTTAGTCGGGCCGGTGTTTGTGTAAGAAAACTATACATATCGCCAATCCACCAATCTTCAAT
>JANPEU010000557.1:0-2100 GCA_031423175.1 Bacteroidota bacterium | reverse complement strand
CATTTTTCTGAATAACTGTTCTAATGCATAATGCACAGATGATCCAAACTCAGTTGCTTCCGATTTTCCGGTGGGAATGCGGATCAGGGTTTTAAAATAAAACTCCAGCGGGCATTTTAAATAATTATTGAGTGCTGTTACATTCATTACAAATTTTTCCAGCAAAGTAGAAACAAACTCTGTTTCTGTTTTTTCTATTTCGGGAGCTGCTGTTTCTGCAAAATGAAGAATGGAGAATTCGCTTAATACTTCCGGACTTATAAAAATTTTTTCTAGTGGCAAATCTTGTTCATCTTGTAGTTCTGCAATAAACATAGATGGTTCGATTTCTTTACCATCATTTTTTAACCGGCTGTATGAAATATATAAATGCTTTTCGGCACGGGTAAGTGCAACGTAAAATAATCTTCTTAATTCTTCCGAATCATCCAGTTTAGGAGCTGAAGCATATATAGTATCCGGCATTTTATACCCACCGCCTGGTTTTCTTTTCTTTTCCCAGAAACCTGCATTGCAGCCGGCAAGAAAAACATATTCAAATTCAAGCCCTTTGGAGCCATGCGTGGTCAAAAGATTTATTCCTTTATCGTTTCCGTTTACCTGTATCAATGGAAGTATGATTTCTTCTTTTTCCATTAATGAAATCAATGTTATCAATTCTTTTAACCCCAGTTTTGAGTTGCGCCGGGTTTCTTCTTTAATAAAATCAAATAAGCCCGTTAGAACCTGTAGTTGAAAATGTTTATCATCTGCCTGCATGATATGAGAAAGAATACCTGTTTCCCGGATACACAATCCGAATAAATGCTGCAAAGTCTGATTGGGCACTTCATGAATTAATTTTTCTAAAATGCTTCCTGCTTTTTTTAACCCTTCATGAAAGCCTGGTGAAAAAAGATCTTTTGCAGGTGCATTCGTTTTATCATTAATTAATTTGCGCAACGATGTTGGCGTATCACTGAATTTTGTTGCAGCTACTTCCACGCTTAGCTTAGCAATTTCAATAGCAGGAATTTGAAACCAGGTTGAATGTAATAATTCAAAAAGCATTTCATCACCACCGTAAGGGATATCATGCTCAGCGGCCAGATATTTTAACAGCAGAATAATTTTTTTGCCAAGGGGTAATTCAAGAATATTCAGATTGCGTTTGCTATAGTACGGAATATTTCTTAGCCGGAAATAATCGGCCAGCTCCATACCATATTTATTTTCTTTATAAATAACGGCAATCTTTCCCGGTGGAATTCCTTCTGTGATTATTTTTTGAGCTTGAAGCACAATATCAATCATCTCCTGCCGCTGCGTTTCATATTCTTTTATTATTGGCTGATGGGTTAAATGTTTTATTATTTCTTTACTCGAGATTAAATCTTTGCTTAAGCCTTTTAATTTTTCTACTAAGCGTTCTTTATTTCTGTTGATTAATGATTTTGAAACATCCAGTATGGGTTGGGTAGAGCGGTAATTATTTTTTAATACAACAGTGAGCAAATCTTTTTTATAACTCTCTGCAAACTGCAGCATGTTTTCAATATTCGCACCCTGGAACCGATAAATGCTCTGATCATCATCGCCAACCACAAACACATTGGGTTTGTCCCAATAGTTAATCAGCAGTTCAATAATTTTATTTTGCGTTCCACTGGTATCCTGGTATTCATCGGCGAGTATATACAGAAACTGTTCCTGGTACCGAGCCAATAAATTTTTATTTTCTTCAAAAGCTTTAATAACCCAGTTAATCATATCATCAAAATCGTAGCGGTTTTTTTTACGCATCAGTTGCTGAAAACGATCAAACTCGTTAACTGCTGCCCGCAGCTTTTCTTTTTTTTCTATTTCTTCTTCTATCCGGTCTTTTTTTATATCGCCGGCATTAAACTCTTTATATTTTCTTTTATAAATAAATTCATCCCGGGTTGGTAAGTCGTTTAAGTATTCGTCAATTTTATTGTTTACGTATGCAGGAGTCCATCCTTCCTTTTTCATATTGCTAAAAAGTTCCTGCAGGTTTTTGATTTCAAAATATACATCGCCCCGGTATCTTTTCAGCGGATGATTTTTTGGAAATGAATCGATCAGTTCTTTATACAATTC
>JANPEU010000556.1:0-1803 GCA_031423175.1 Bacteroidota bacterium | reverse complement strand
TGAAATCACGGAGGAGGAAGAAGAGGAAGATGAAATTATTATTCAATCAACCCGGAGTACAAGAACCATCCGTGATATTCCAACAAGAGTAGAATTTGTAGCCGGTGAAGAACTCGATGAAAAAGCAAATATGAAACCGGGTGATATACGAATGGTTCTGAATGAAAGTACAGGTATTACTACACAACAAACTTCGGCATTATCTGCAAACGCATCAATACGCATACAGGGATTGGATGGAAGATATACCCAGATACTAAGAGATGGATTTCCATTATATGCCGGTTTTAGTGGTGGGTTGGGTTTATTACAAACACCCCCGCTCGATTTAAAACAGTTTGAAGTTATTAAAGGTTCTTCTTCTACTTTATATGGTGGTGGCGCTATCGCAGGTTTGGTAAACCTGATTTCAAAAACACCGGCAGCAGAAAGAGAATTAAAATTTCATATTGACCTCACAAGTGCAGGCGGAATTAATACCAGTGGGTTTTATGGAAAAAAATTTAAGAAGGCCGGGCTTACTTTATTTGCATCACGCAATAGCAATATTGCTTTCGATCCTTCTGATATCGGGTTAACTGCTATCCCGAAATTCGAACGCTATACAGTAAACCCAAAACTCTTTTTATATATCAATGAACAAACAGATTTGCAACTCGGAGTAAACGTGACAACTGAAAACAGAACTGGCGGTGATATTGAATTTATAAAAGGAAATAAAACATCCGGCTATACAGAAAAGAACAATACAGACAGAATCAGCACTCAATTTTCTTTCGAACGAAGATTTGGAAAAAATAGCAGCATTAAAATAAAAAACAGTTTTAGTCATTTCAAAAGATTGTTGACCGCAACATCTGCTTATGATTTTAATGGTAAACAAACTGCAACCTTTACAGAAGCAACCTATTCCAATCATGGAGAAAAATCGGAATGGATAACAGGGATTAACCTTGTAACAGATGATTTTGATGAAGTACTTCCTGTAACATCAAGCTCTACCGGGCGGGATTATAAACAACTTACAACAGGGATGTTTGTCCAGAACAATTTAAAAGCAAGTGAAAAAATTAATTTAGAAACAGGGCTTCGTGGCGACTATGTAAAGGATTATGGCTTCGCTTTATTACCACGTATTTCAATGTTATTTAAATTTTCTTCTAAGCTTTCTTCGAGAATCGGTGGCGGGTTAGGATATAAAACACCCAATTTTTTTACAGAAGAAAGTGAAAGGCTGCAGTACAAAAATATTTTACCGGTGGATGAGGATGTAAATACGATGGAAAGAAGCTATGGAGTAAATGCAGATATTAATTTCCGCACAAAATTTGCTGATGATAAAATCAGTTTTAGTATCAATCATCTTTTCTTTTATACACGGATACATGATCCGCTGGTATTAAGGCAACAAAGTTCAACGCTTTACCAGTTTACAAATGTGAACGGGCATTTCGACAGCAGGGGCATGGAGACAAATGTAAAACTTGGCTATAAGGACTTTAAATTATTTGTCGGTTATACATACACTGATGCGTATTTGCATGAAGGAAGCTCGAAGACAAAAAACTTTCTTACTCCAACACACAGGTTGAATAATGTGTTGCTCTATGAAGTGGAAGAAAAATGGAAGGTTGGTTTGGAGGCATATTACTTCAGCAAACAGCAATTGAGTGATAACACAACAGGTAAGTCTTACTGGATAACCGGATTTATGATTGAAAAACTCTTGGAGAAATTTTCATTGTATATAAATTTTGAAAATTTTACGGATACAAGACAGACAAAATTTGAATCTATTTTTAC
>JANPEU010000555.1:0-1765 GCA_031423175.1 Bacteroidota bacterium | reverse complement strand
TTAACTAAAAGCGAATTAAGTTTTTATCTGCAAACGCTGCATACACAGCTTTGGCAAAAAATAACATCGGGTTCTGCAGATTCAGCAAAATTGACCGCTAAACTATTGGGCAATGATGGAGAAAAAATTTCTTATGCTGCTATGGCTGCATGGTATAAAAATGATCCTGAAGCTGCAGTATTACTTGCATCGATGGCTGCCACCTTTTCTGTAGATAATGATCTTTCACTAAGTAATTGCGCTGCCATATTCACACTTGCCGGGCTTGAAAATAAAGCCATCCCTATTTTGCAGGTATTATTGCAACGTCAGCCTAATAGCAGTACAGTTCTTAATAATATAGCGCAGGCATATTCGGGATTGGGAGAAATTGATACGGCTTTATCTTATTTCGGACGCTGCATAAAGATTGCTCCAACGCATCCTGAAGCAAATAACACGGCTGCCATTATTTGTTTAAAAAAAGGACAAACCGAACAGGCAAAAAAATATTGTGCCCAATCGCTTAAAGGGGCATTAACCAGTGAAGCAGTTAGAACCTATAAGAAGTTATTTAAAGATGACGACATCGGTAAATATATAGATCTCGAGCCCTGGAAGGTTTACCCGTTTAATGAACATGATTTTACCTTTCCAGATCAATGTGAGAAAAACGCAGATGCCGCAACAGTTAAACAGGAGATTGACGCATATGATAAAAGGTACCGGGGTCTTTTAGGAAAGTATAAAGGTTATGAAGCTGAAATGCTTGGCAAAGCAGAACAGATGAATGCCCGGATTGCAAAAAATCCATTGGGGGATATGGAGATGGTAGCTTCACTAACACCATATACAAAACGTGCACAGTATGCTTACCATAAGATAGTAGTAGGGCTTCTAAAGGATGAATCGGATGTAATATCCAAACACGATAATCAATCTAAAATACTTGATACAGAATTTAATGCAAAAAAGAAAATATTGGAAAAGAAAAGAGAGCAAGATAATATAGCCTGTGGAAATGATAATGTATGTATGGTAAAAGTATATGCTACACATTGCCGGCAACAAAATGAATTATCCGATCAATATCTTCCGAGGTATGCGGTAATTAACCGGGACTATGTTAAAAAAATGTGGCGGATAAATAAAGAAAGTTTTCAAGCATTCAGTGTTTTTTTAAAAATGGGTGTAAAACATACAACCGTGCAATTTTATTCTTTAGAAGCTCACCGCATTAGTTCATTGTTTAACGATCCACTTTTAAATGGACAGATATTTTTGGATGGGTACAAATTAATCAGTCCGTATTGTAATATTACCGATGCAGAAATGAAAAGAATTGACTCTCTGGAATTGAAGGAAAATAAAAACTGTAACATAAGTATAGAAGTACCAATGGGGGTTGCTAAAATGACTTTTAATTGTGATGAATTTGAATTTGAAGGCGGCGAGCTTATAAAAGCAAAATTCAATAAAAATTTCAGGGCAGGGCAAACAACTTTATATGTGGGTTTTGGGGCAGGAGCAAATATTCCTGGTTTTGAAGCCAGCGCTACACAATATGTATTTGTATGTTTTGATAAAAATAATAAACCCGTAGACGTTGGAACACAGGGCGAACTTGAACTGGATGTAAAAGGCGTGGTTAAAGGTGATCAAAAAATAATACTAAAAACGAGTATGAACACAGGGATAAGCCTTGAACCGGGTCCTTTAAAACCTTTGACAGATTTACTCCCTTATGCATTTAAATAAACTATGAAAAAAAATGCGCTATACTGTT
>JANPEU010000554.1:0-1684 GCA_031423175.1 Bacteroidota bacterium | reverse complement strand
CTCATATAATTTACGATACTCCATCTTTCATCTGCATCGGGTAATTTCTTTTTAAAATTTGGCATATCATCGCGGCCTTCAGATGTTTTATAAAACATTGCACCATCAGTTTGTGCCTGAAAATCTGCTTTTGAAAAATCACCAGCTTCTGTTTTTAGTTGAGCGGCTTTGGGGCCATCTCCTAATCCTTTTGTACCATGACAGGATTTACAGTGTGTGCCATATAATGTTTTTCCTTCAGCGATGGATTCAGCATTGGAAGCCACCGGGTTTTTCATGGTTTTATAATTGTCAGGAACGGGCCAGGGTTTTTTATCTACAAAAGATTTTAAAGTAAAACTGGCACCTAAAAGACTAGCTGCAACAGAAAGAACGATTACTAAGGATTTCATTGTATTATGTTTTATTTTAAATAACTATTTTCTGGAATAAAAGTAGGCTGTAAAAAATATCCGGCTATTGACAGAAAAAAGAGGTTCACATGATTTTAATCAGTAAGATTCGTGATGGTTGTATTTTAAAATTGAGAGGTTATTTTTCAAAATAATTACTCAATGCAGTTTCAATATTGGTCATATCAGTGATAACAGGTTTTCGGCTACCATCAAAAAGATAAATTCCGCAAGGGTCATTATTGCTGTCGAGGTCAATTAATTCTTTGATTCCATTTTTGTATTCAAACAGCAGGAATCGGGCTTTAGTCAGATTAATGATTTCTACTCCGAGATAATATTTGTCGACAATGTTCCTGGCATTTCTCATCTGGAAAAAGCAATCATGTTCCATACTTTCAAAAATCGCAGAATCAGTTATTGTTTTTATTTTTTCAAGTTGTAATGAGTCGGGTTTGAAAAAAACGGCAGCAGGAGAATTTATTTTTACCGTATCTGAAAAACTTGATGAAGGTTTAAGTTCACGATCCTTATGTATTTCAGTTTTATTTATAATTGGTTTTTGCTTGTTACCATTTGTACAGAAAAAATAGCATAAAGTTGCTAATAAATAAATGAAGAAATAGCATTTCATGTAAAATGTTTTTTTAAAATTCAAATTTAAGCATTAAATAAAAAGCCCCGATAACTGATACCGGGGCTTTATTAAGGATTCACTAATTGATCCACATGACTTTTTTTGATTTTAATAATTCCACAAACGGGTAATATTAAATCCAATCAGATATTTGCCACCATTAATTTTATTATTAGATGCATCTGTATAATCAAATGGCGAATTCTGATTGTACAGATTGTTTGTTTGAGGGTTAATATAATAGAAGTTTGTAAAGAATAATTGAAATGCGTGGCTGCTGGTATTAATCTCCATACCAAAAGAGAGACTTGGATTAGGGTTGTTGGCAACATGTTTGGTAAGTGGTTGATCATAATTCAGATTCAATGCCATAGACTCCGTTAATTTATATCGTACAGATGTTGCTATTGCTATATGATTTTGTTTCATTGTAGGTTTTACTTTCAGCTTTGTACTATCTAATGTTACAAAATAACCATTAACTACATTCTGGTGCGAAACACTTGGGGCTATTTGTACAGAAAGTTTATTGGTAATTTTTCTTGCAATTATCAGTTGATGAAAAAAAGAAAACCGGTCGCTGCTGATTCCAAGTATGGTTGTTTTGTTTCCAAAAGAATTTGTATCGCGGTAAATTTCATGTGCAGGATCTTTC
>JANPEU010000553.1:0-1611 GCA_031423175.1 Bacteroidota bacterium | reverse complement strand
TAAAATTCTGGATGTATTCACTAAATAAAGCAGAAGAACCGGCAGTACAATTTGCCAGCTACAAAACCGAAGAAGAAAATATTTATCCCCTATGGTCACCTAAATCGCAGTGGATTATGTGTGTAGATTCCAGGAGAATCTGGAATGTAGCAACAGGTAAGGAGAGTAAGTTTGATGATGGTTTTGTAACCCGTGGCAGTATGTTTAACTGTGCTTACACTCCAGAAGAAGATAAAGTTGCCATACGATCCAAAGAAGGAATGGTAGTTATTGAAACAGCTACGGGTAAGTTATTGAACACATATCCCATACCTGCTGAATTAAGGCCTTCACAGGATTATACAATTCCTGAAGTAAAAGTTTCTGGTAATCCAATTGTAAAACCACTTTCTGATGGTAAAAGTTTTCTTTATTATTATGAAGTTTGGTCTAATGATTCAGATAAAAATAACATCAAGTACAGGCGTGCCTGGATAGTAACGGAAGGTAAAGTGGTTGCTGAACTTATTGATTAAATTCATATTCATTAATAATACTCTTAAAAGTTTAGGATCTTGTGGCTTGTAGCTTTTTGTTGCTTGCAACTTGCAGCTTATATTTGAGCTATGATAACAGACCTCCGCTCAGATACATTTACCAAACCATCACCAGCCATGCTGGAAGCTATGTTTAAAGCCCCCGTTGGGGATGATGTTTTTGGTGAAGATCCTTCCATAAATAAATTAGAAGCCATGGCAGCAGCCATGTTTGGTATGCAGGCAGCATTGTTTTGCCCCAGCGGCACCATGACTAACCAGATTGCCATTAAATGCCATACACAACCAGGAGATGAGGTGATTTGTGATAAAGTAAGTCATGTGTACATTTATGAGGGAGGCGGAATTGCCTTTAACAGTGGCTGCCAGGTAAAAGCTTTGGATGGTGACCGGGGAAGAATTACTGCTGAACAGATTATTGAATCTATAAATCCGGATGATGTTCATAAGGCCAAGACCAGTTTGGTAAGCTTGGAAAATACGGCAAACCGGGGTGGCGGAAGTTGTTATAATTTTACTGAATTTCAACAAATTAAAGAGGTTTGTGTAAATAATAAACTAAGTCTGCATTTAGACGGGGCCAGGCTTTGGAATGCCCTTATTGCCAAAAATGAAACCCCAAAACAATATGGTGAAACTTTTGACAGTATTTCAATTTGCCTCAGTAAAGGCATGGGTGCGCCTGTTGGAAGCTTATTGCTGGGCGATGCTGATTATATAAAAAAAGCAAGAAGGATTCGTAAGGTTTTTGGTGGAGGAATGCGGCTGGCAGGTTATTTAGCTGCTGCAGGCATTTATGCGCTGGAAAATAATATTGATAGACTTGCAGAAGATCATCAACATGCAAAACAAATTGCTGAAGCTTTGGGTAAAAAATATTTTATAGGTAAAATAATGCCGGTGGAAACCAATATTATCATTTTTGAAGTGATTGGCTCCTTTACTCCAAAAATATTTTGTAAAAGATTAGAAGCGTATGATATTCTATGTTTATCAATTTCGGCTACGCAGGTAAGAATGGTTACTCATTTAGATTTTACTAAAGAAATGCTAAATAATCTTTTAAAGGTAATAG
>JANPEU010000552.1:0-2134 GCA_031423175.1 Bacteroidota bacterium | reverse complement strand
CTAATTGAATAAGACAAGAGGTGTTTTTCCAGTTTTTCAGCAAGGTGTCATAGCAAGAGGACATGTCTTTCAGGGCAATCATTTTTTCATTATTTAAGTCAATGATTCTTGAAAAAATAGGTAAGTTAACTTTCAGGTCGTCATAAAAAGACCGGATATATTCCTTGCCCCGCTCTTTTTCGATTTTATGCTCTAACTGGTATTCTGCCAGGAACCCACAGAACACTGCAAGGAACAACATGAGAAATTCCCAGAAATAATGAGTCCATTTTTTTCTTGGGGTATGGGTGTGTGCATGTACTTCCATAAATAATATTATTTCAGATAATATTCCTTTTTGATTAACTCAATTAGTTTTTGTGCTGCTAAGTTTCTTTCGTTTCCAATCTTTTCTGCCAGTAAAAATGCGCCGTATAAATATTGTGCGGTGGTCGCTAACTCGTTTAGCGCTGTCCTGTCTTCTGTTAGTAAATCAGATGAAACAGCAGGCTGCTCCTTTTTTTCTTTTATTATTTTTAGCAGTAACCCGGCATCAAATACTTTTCCCATTTCTTTTCCAAAATCAGAACCCCAGGTAAAAGCTGCATCGTTATATTTTTTTAAATCTATCACCGAGTAATAGTAATGAGAAATACTATTGGCTACCCGTTTATTTCTAATGAGCCGCAAAGCACCGGAGCTTTTCATTTCTTCGTAAGTGCGGTCCGTTATATAAAGAGCTTTATATTTAGGCAATATCATCCTTGCCGTAAAAGCAAGTTTAGCAATATGCTGTTTTCTTTCCGGACTTTTAATAAGCAGTATCAGCGAATCGATGGAGTTGAAGAGAACTTTGTTATTTCTTGTATATTCACTATAAATGACCGTATCGGATTTTAAATCCTCCAGCAGATTTTGAACATAAATTTTTTCTTTATCTCTTTCAATTTTATGCTCCAACTGGTATTCTGCCAAAAATCCGCAAAACACAGCAAGGAACAACATAAGAAACTCCCAGAAATAATGAGTCCATTTTTTTCTTGTCCCGGACGTCCGGGATGTGTGGGCATGTACTTCCATAATAATTTATTTCAGATGGTATTCTTTTTTTAGTAATTGTATCAGGTCAATAGCGTTAGTCTTAAGTATTTCTTCCTGCTGTCTGACTGGTTTGGCTATCATTTTGAGGAAGTGGATCTCGTTGTAAAGTTTTCCTAAGCGGAGTTTATCAAGACTTAATAAATAATTTTTACCGCTCGCTTGCATTTCGTTTCCGGTCATTGTTTTTCTATCAGCCTCCAATGATGCAAAATCAATTATTTCCGACATGCACATGAAATATCGGTCGGTTATCCTGCTTAACGCTTCGATATCTAATAATAAGTCTTTGTATCCCAGATCATAATTTATTATACCATCTGCTGCTTTCTTATTTTTTATCAGCCGCATGCCGCCGGAATTTGTCAATTGCTGCATGGTCCTGTCCGACTTGATGAAATCCGGGAATCCCATAACAAGATTTCTCCAAAGCGTATCGTTATACCCGACAGTTATTGCTGGCAAATATGAAAGCACCGTGTCCGCCCGCATCTCAAACAGGTCAAACCGGTTTATAACTGTTACAAGATTCGCAGTGTCGGTTTGCAGGTCTTCAATCATCGACCTGATATATTCTTTTCCCCTGTCTTTTTCAATTTTATGTTCCAGTTGATACTCTGCAAAAAAACCGCAGAACACAGCGAGGAATAACATTAGAAACTCCCAGAAATAATGTGTCCATTTTTTTCGGGCTGTGTGAGAGTGTGCATGTACTTCCATAAATTAAAATTTATTCAAAGCGATATTCTTTTTTTAGCATCGATATTAGGCAACTGGCTTTTTCTTTAAGTTCTTTTGCCTGGCGCCGCATAGTTTTGTTGAATACTGTAAGCATGTGAATGCGGTAATTCAGTCGAAAAATTGCTTCTTCTGATTTACGAAAAAGGGGATCATATCCCGGCATATATACATTATTATCTTCGTCCCGCATAGCATTCAGCACACGGCCATCAAATACAGTTTCTGCAATATTGCGGTAGGTATCCATTATTTCCTCTTCGTCAAGGTTACCCCACACATAGCCCCGGTTTACTACATCATATGCTATGATACTGTC
>JANPEU010000551.1:0-4432 GCA_031423175.1 Bacteroidota bacterium | reverse complement strand
TGAACAAGGCGCATATGGCTCTATTAAGTTTAAGGAATTTGGAAAAAACAGAATTTCAAGCGGTGGCTTATTAGCAGAGTATCCGGAGTTTTTAAAGACTTCTGGATTTATGCATGAAAGCAAAATGAAGTATGATCCAACAGCTCAGGTATGGACTAAAGATGATAATCTGTTAAAACAATTTTTGAATGAAGGTCAGATGGGTATTGCAGATGTATTAAAAGCAGGTGGCACTTCTCGTTATGGAGTTGATGAAGGGAATTATATTTTTTTAAAAGATAATGATGCGAAAGATATTGTAAAAATTAAAAGGCTTTTGGCGGATGGAAATAAAGCAATAGCTGTAGGCTATACCCAATTGTATGTTCCTTACTGGAGTTCTATAAAATCAAACGTAATAACTCCCAACATTGGATTTAGTTATACCGTTGGAGATAAGTTATACAGTTTTTCAATTGCAAAAATTTTAAATCCAAAAATTGTGGAAGACTGTATAAAAGGTAAAGCAGCTATTTATAAAACGGATACTACAAAAGATTTTGGCTATTACGGGGGGCATGCTGTTACAATTGTTGGTTACAACGATAAAGGGTTTATTATCAAAAATAGCTGGGGATTAAATTGGGGTATGAAAGGTTATGCCGTTATCAGTTATGATTATCACCGTCTTTTTTGTGATGAAGCCCTGGCAATTTTAAAACCATCTATTAAATCAACAACAGAAGCTGAAATAAATCCATCACCAGAAATTTATTTAAAAACGGTTCTTACAGATATTGACAATAAAAAAGCACTCCGGCTTTCATTATTTGCACCCGGTGCCGGTGGCTTATTTCAAATTACATCGTTAAATTATCAGGTGTATGAACAAAATCCGGATGGTACAAGAGGCAATCTGATTGAAATGCCTTTTAAATCTATTACATCATTTTCAGGCAATGGATTTCCGGTGCAGGTACTGAAAAATAAATACGCAACTTCAGTTTTACTAAACAAAAAATATTGGATTCAGATTGTGTATAAAACAAATGCTGATGTACTGGAAAGAATTAAAACTTTTCCAAATGTGAGTTTTACTACAAATGAGTATGCGGAGAATAATCTTATTTCTCTCTAAGGGTTAAAATAAAAAACTTTTAAATCGATATTAGTATTAGTTCATTTTTTTAAGTTTATGCAAATCGAACTTCTTCAACAATTCTGCCTCTCTTTGCCAGCTACAACAGAGGATATAAAATGGGATAATGATTTATGTTTTTCAATAGGTGGAAAAATGTATTGTGTAATAGCTCTTGAACCGCCTTTCAAATGTTCATTCAAAGTACGGGATGATGAGTTTGATGAACTTTCCAATTCGGATGGCTTTATGCCTGCACCTTATATGGCAAGAGCAAAATGGGTAACGGTTACAAAACCTTTTGTTCTTAATAAAAAGGAATGGGAAAGATTTATACGACAGAGTTATGAACTAAAAAAAGCAAAACTTACAAAGAAAACAAGAAAAGAACTGGGGATTGAATAAGTCAGCAGTTTGCAGTCAACAGTCTTCAATCGGCAGTCGCTGTAACAACTCACGACTCACAACTCACAACTCACGACTCACAACTCACAACACACGACTTACAACTCACAATGACCAGTTCGTCGTTCGTTATATACCACTTATACTTTTTTTTCGGCCACTTATTGCTGAAACAATGCTTTCCGTATCTTGGGCGACATTTATTTTAAAAATCAAAGTTTATGCTCAAAACACATCTGAAAATTTATTTCATTATTGCTTCTATGATTGCTGCCACAGTAGTAACTGCTCAACCCGGAGGACCCGGTGGCAGACCTGATACTACCCGACGTACAAATGGAGCAACACCTCCGGCTACCGGACCAAAACCATACAAAGAAATAATTACTTCTAAAGCGGTTACAAATGTTGGTTTATTCACTGTACACAAAATAGAAGAAAAATATTTTTTTGAAATACCTGAGTCATTATTTGGTAGAGAAATTTTGATTGTAAACAGAATTTCAAAATCTGCTGCTGCAAATCGCATAGGTGGTTTTCTTGGTTATGGCGGAGATCAAATAGGTCAGGGAGTAGTAAAATTTGATAAAGGACCTAACAATAAAATTTTTCTAAAAACAATCTCTTATGCCGAGTATGCTAAAGATTCTACATCGCCGATGTTTACATCGTTGGGTAATTCCAATCTTCAGCCCATTGCCGCTGCATTCGATATAAAATCTTTAGGAAAAGATTCTTCGGGTGCCGTAATAGATATTACAGATTATATAAGTGGAGATAATGAAGTATTGCATTTTTCAAGTGCTTTTAAAAATGTGTTGCGTGTTGGGTCAGTTCAGGCAGATAAATCGTATGTAATTTCTGTAAAAACATATCCAATTAATATTGAAATAAAAACATTGAAAACGTATGGAAGAATGCCAGCATTGCCAGGTACACCCGGTGGTGGTGGTGGAAATTTTACTTTTGAATTAAATAGTTCCTTGGTTTTATTGCCGATGACTCCCATGCATGTTAGAAAATTTGATAATCGTGTGGGATATTTCACCGTAGGCTATGTTGATTTTGATGCAAACCCTCAGGGTGTGGAAAACGTAGTATTGGCAAAAAGATGGAGACTAGAGCCTAAAGATGAAGATATAGCCAAATATAACAGAGGGGAATTGGTAGAACCTAAGAAACCAATTATTTATTATATAGATCCAGCTACTCCTAAAAAATGGGTGTCTTATTTAATTAAAGGTGTAAACGATTGGCAGGTTGCTTTCGAAAAAGCCGGATTTAAAAACGCAATATTTGGAAAATTGGCACCTACAAAAGAAGAAGATAGCACTTGGAGTTTGGAAGATGCCCGTAATTCTGCAATTGTTTACAAGGCTTCAGATGTGGCGAATGCAAGCGGGCCAAGTACTGCTGATCCAAGAAGTGGTGAAATAATGGAAAGCCATATTAACTGGTATCATAATATAATGAGCATTCTTCGCAATTGGTATTTTATTCAAACAGCCGCAGTTGATGCCACAGCACGAAAATTAATTTTTGATGATGCATTGATGGGACGTTTAGTTCAATTTGTTTCTTCGCATGAAGTGGGACATACTTTAGGGCTTCGTCATAATTTTGGATCAAGCAGCACAGTACCTGTTGAAAATTTAAGAAACAAAGCCTGGGTAGCGGCAAATGGCCATACACCATCAATTATGGATTATGCACGGTTTAATTATGTGGCACAACCAGAAGATGGATTAAGTGGCGAAGAATTGATAGGTAGAATTGGTGATTACGATAAATGGGCTATTGAATGGGGTTATCGCTGGTTTCCGAAATTTAATAGTGAAGATGCTGAAAAAGAACATTTAAATAAATGGGTTATTGAAAAATTAAAAGATAGAAAAAATTATTGGGGAGATGGTGAAACCAATGGGGATGATCCAAGGAATCAAACTGAAGATCTAAGTAATGATGCAATAATGGCTTCTACTTACGGCATTGCTAACTTGAAAAGAATTTTACCTAATCTTCAGACCTGGGCGAAAACAAATAATGAAGGGTATGGTGATTTAAATGAAATGTATGGTGAACTCCGTGGTCAGTTTAGGAATTACATGGGGCATGTAAGCCGCCAGGTTAGTGGAATTAATTTAAACCCAAAAACGGTAGAGCAAGAAGGAGCTGTTTATGAAACAGTGTCCGAAGTAAAGCAACGGGAAGCTGTAGATTTTATCAATAAACAATTGTTTATAACACCTGCATGGTTAGTTGACAGGGATATTTTCAGTAGAACTGGAACGAATGCTCTTACTACAATTGGTGGACTTCAAGATGGCATACTAAATCGTTTCTTAAGTGTGAGGACACTTACTAAATTAATCGATCAGGAAGCGGCATTGGGCGATAAGGCTTACCAGGTAACTGAATTATTATCTGATTTGAAAAAAGGAATCTGGAGTGAACTTGCTGCACGTAAAGCAACAGATGTTTACAGAAGAAATCTTCAGAAATCTTATATTAATATTATTGGCGATATACTGGCACCACCTTCTTCAGGAGGTGGTATTGTCATCAACTTTGGTGGTGCTGCTCCTGTTGGGTTATCCTTGGATAAGTCGGATATTAAAAGTATTCTAAGATCGCATTTAGCAACATTGCGTTCTGAAATAAGAGCTGCATCTACATCCATGACAGATGCAATGACCAAAATGCATCTTCAGGATATTGCTGTTCGAATAGATAACATTTTGGATCCTAAGTAATAAGACTGGCAAAGATTTTAATAATATTTGACAACGGGGTTTCTTTTGAAACCCCGTTTTTATTTCAAATGATGTTTGGCAGAGAACTGTCTCAAACCTATCTTTGCCGCCCCTTTCAAAAGGGTAGTTCTTTCATTCCGGTAACTATCGGAAATAG
>JANPEU010000550.1:0-7306 GCA_031423175.1 Bacteroidota bacterium | reverse complement strand
CTAATTCTATTCTGGATGGTGTAACAAGAGATTCTTTACTCACCCTAGCCAGAGATATGAATATAAATGTAGAAGAACGACCAATATCTGTTGATGAAATAAAAGATGCTTTTAAAAAGAATTTAATAACTGCCGCTTTTGGTGTAGGTACTGCTGCAGTAGTATCGCCTATTGATACAATTGGTATTGATGGTGTGAACTATAAAATTCCGGGATATAACGATAATAATATCATGTACCAGATAAAAAATAAATTAGATGCGATCCGTTATGGATTTGAGGAAGATATTTATGACTGGAATTTTATAGTAAGTTAATACAAAATATTTTTTCCTGATAGTAAAGAAAGACTTGCCAGATGGTGAGTCTTTTTTATTTATACATAGATGTTGAAATGGAATTGAAACTATTTTGTGAAATAAATAGTGAAAAAGTTGGAATGGATAGATGAGGCGAAAATCTTAAATTTGACTATGGCATCATTCAGCGAACGGTTAAAAAATTTAAACATCGTAAGAAAGATTGTTTATTTCGTTGTTGGGCTCTTTTCTTATCCGGGCCTTACGATAATAAATAAATTAAAAATTTCCGGTACAGAACATATAGCAGATCTTCCCCGGAAAAAAGTTTTATTTGTAAGTAATCACCAGACTTATTTTGCCGATGTAATAACGTTTCTCCATATTTTCTGTGCCATCAAATGGGGTAAGAAAAACAGGCTCGGCTTTCCCTATTATCTGCTCAATCCTTTTACGAATGTAAATTATGTGGCAGCCGAAGAAACGATGAAAGGAAGCTGGATCAGCAGACTGTTTGCATTAGCAGGTGCATTAACCGTAAAAAGAACCTGGAATAAAACTACCACTGAAGTTAGAAAAGGTTTAGATCCATCTGATACAAGAAAAATTACAAGGGCATTAGATAATAACTGGGTTATTACATTTCCGCAAGGAACCACAAAGCCATTTGCTCCCGGAAGAAAAGGAACGGCACTAATAATCAAACAAATGAAACCAATTGTTGTTCCGGTTGTAATAAATGGATTCTGGCGGGCATTCAATAAAAAAGGGTTACGCTTTAAAAAGAAAGGCACTCAACTTTCTGTTACATTCAAAGAACCCTTGCAAATAGATTATGATGCCCCGGCAGAGGAAATTTTAAAGCAGGTAATGGATTCAATAGAACAAAGCAAAGAGTATATGATGAAAGGAAGACATCATTCAATTTAAAATTGGAAATTGCAAATTTAAAATTGAAGCAGCACATTAACTGTAAGAAATGAACATTGATAATAGAGCCCTATAACTTTGGAGAATCATTTTTTATTTTTTCTTGGCAAGTACCATCCAGTCCCAAGGCTTTGGTGCTACTAGCCATTTAGAAGGTTTAAGGAATTCTGTAGACCAATCATATTCTATTTTATAAAATTTTTCTGTTGTAAAGCCTTCATTGCTTAATAGCATTTGCAATTCTTCTTTTAAATAGTGTTTGGTAGGTACATTATCAATTTCAAAATTGCCCTGTAAAAGGTTCTTTAATTGCAGACCGCTTTTCTTTTTATTAATATATTGAGCTGCATCGCTGTCGGGGTTCCATCGTTGGCGGATGATAGAAGCAAGCATTGCTGATTCAAGAGAAGGAATAACGAGTATGATATAACCATTCTTCTTTACAGATCTTTTTAAGTTAGTAAAGAACGCAGTTCTGTTTTTTAATGAATCGGTAAGTATGGCATTGATACAAATAGCAAAATCGCAGGAAATAATTTTTGCTTTCGGGTTAAACATGTCAACCCGGCCATATTCAACATTTTTATACGCTGGATATAATTTCTGAGCTATCGCTAAATTATCTGCTGATATATCAACGGCATACACTTTTTTAAATGCAGGAGAGAGGACCGGCAGCCATTTGCCAATTGCACATCCAATATCGATTACGGATTTTTTTCTGGAAGCAAAGCGTTTGATCGTTTTACGAATAATTCCTTTTTTATCATTTGCAAAAACATCAAAAATTTCTTCTGAGTATTGAGGTGCTATTGATTCCCAGTATGTGCGGTTCATTTTTCTTTTTTATTTTCTGATTCTGATAGCATGTGGTTGAATAACAGTAAAATTGTTTTGCAACTCAATAATATACTTTTGTAGTAATTGACTTACGATTTCACCTTTAAGTTGAGGATTGTATCCTCCCAATCGGATAAGTATTATTCCATGATGAGGTTGACGGAGCCGGAAAACTAACTCTCCAAAATCTTTATCCTGAGTAATCAATATTCTTTTTTGAGAAAAGGCATGATGCAATACAAATTCATCATCAGCTCCAGGGGCAAATTCCAGAATATAATCGACATTTAATCCTGCATTACGTAACGCTGTTACAATTGGCTTATCTACTCCTTCGTCAGCTAAAAATTTCATGAAGCAATGGGATAAATATTTTCTCCTTTCAATGATTGCGCAGCAAATGCAAGCGCAGCATGTATTTGTTCTATCGAAATATGTGGATGCGCCTCTATTAAATTATCAATGGTTTCACCAGCTGATAATTTTTCAAGTATAAGTTCAACCGTTATTCTGGAGCCTTTAATAACAGGCTTACCCATCATTATCTTAGGATTAACTTCTATGTAATTAGATATGTCCATAAAAATATTTGAACTAAGTTACATAATTTATTTTTCCTTCTTCTTCGTCATCCTCTTTTTTAGTGCAGATTTCTTCTTAACCGCTACCTTCTTTTTGCCAAAAGCATTCGGTTCCACAGAAAGTATTAAATTTTTTACAGCTTCCAGATCCATTACTTTCATATCATCCGCTGTAAATTTCGATTCATCTGCTTTCCGGGGTACTTTAATTATTTTTTTCCCCACTTTAAATACCGGCCCCCACCTTGCATTTTCAACAGATATTTTTTCATCAGGCCAGTTGTGAATATATCGGTTGGCTTCTTTTTTTAGTTTAGCATCTATCAGTTCTTTTATATCAGCATTGCTCAGTGCATCATGATTGTAACGGCGTGGTACATTTATAAACATGCCTTCATATTTTATATAAGGGCCAAATCTTCCTTTACCCTTTGTTACCGGTTTATCTTCATATTGTGCTATGGGTGCATCGGCAATTTGTTTTTGTTTTATAAAATTTATGGCCGCATTAAAATCTACTAATTGTAAGTCCGTACCGCGGGGTATCGACATAAATTCTTCACCCCATTTTACATAAGGGCCAAATCTGCCTACATTTACCGATACATCTTTTTCTTCAAACTGACCCAACACACCTTGTTGTGCAAATAACTTCATTGCTTCTTCATACGTAATCGTTTCTATACTTTGCCCCGAAGGAATTTTTGCAAACTTTGGTTTCTCTTCCTGTTCGGCTTCACCTATTTGAACAATTGCACCGAATCGTGCCATCCTTGCAAAAACTTTTCTTCCGCTTTCCGGATCGATTCCTAATTCTCTTTCGCCATGTGCCCGTTCTGCCGTTTCTATCGTTTTGTCAACATCTTTTTTAAATGGAACATAAAATTCTTCAATCATCTTATTCCATTTTATTTTTCCTTCTGCCACTTCATCAAACTCAGCTTCGATACGAGCTGTAAAACTATAATCCATAATATCATCAAAATACTGTTTCAAAAAATCAGTAACTACTAATCCTAAATCTGTCGGAAACAGTTTTGATTTTTCTGCACCGGTGTTTTCTGATTCTGTTACCATCTTGACGTTATCATCTTTCAAAACAAAAACACGGTAATCTCTTTTGGTTCCTTCCTTATCACGTTTTTCTACATACTCCCTTTTTTGAATGGTAGAAATAGTTGGAGCATACGTAGAAGGGCGGCCAATACCCAGCTCCTCTAATTTTTTTACCAGCGATGCTTCTGTAAATCTTGGCGCAGGCCGGCTGAAACGTTCAACTGCTTTCATTTCATTAAATGGTAATTTCATTCCAACGGTAAGTGGCGGCAACATTCCTTCCTCTTCTTCCTCCGTCAAATCATCATCATCTCTATCTTCACGGTACACTTTTAAAAAACCATCAAATTTTAATACTTCACCCGCTGCAGTTAATTCTTCGTTGTTGGTAGAAATATTAATTTTCGCAGTCGTTTTTTCTGTAACTGCATCTGCCATTTGACAAGCCATTGTTCTTTTCCAAATCAATTCATACAATCGTTTTAAATCAAAATCGTCAACAGTTGTATTTTCCATATAAGTGGGTCGTATGGCTTCGTGTGCCTCCTGGGCATTTTCGTTTTTGTTTTTAAATTTTCTGAACTGATGGTATTCCTCTCCATACATTTTGGAAATTGTATTTGTCAAATCACCTAATGCCGTACCACTTAAATTTACACTATCAGTACGCATATAAGTTATCTTACCGCTTTCATATAATTTTTGTGCAAGTAACATAGTACGGCTTACGCCATATCCTAATTTGCGGGATGCTTCTTGTTGCAAAGTAGAAGTGGTGAATGGAGGAGCCGGTGATTTTTTGCCTGGTCTTACCTGTACATCGGCTACTGTGTAGTTTGCACCAGCACAACTCTTCAAAAAGCTTTCAGCATCCTGTGCATTGTTTTGCTTTTTTGCTTCTGCAAAAAATGTAACAGGCCTTCCACCTAAATCATCAGCCGTAAATTCTGCTTTTATATTAAATGCACTGATTGCATTAAATGCGTTAATTTCTCTTTCTCGTTCAGCAATTAATCTTACCGCCACACTTTGTACTCTTCCTGCACTCAAGTTATTTCGCATGCTAATCTTACGCCATAGAACCGGGCTCAATTCAAAACCAACAATTCGATCCAACACACGTCGTGCTTGTTGAGCCATTACCAAATTCATATCAACGGTTCTTGGATTTTCAACAGCAGCTTTTATTGCAGGTTTAGTTATTTCATGAAATACAATTCGCTTGGTTTTTCGTGGGTCAAGCCCAAGTACCTCACACAAATGCCAACTGATTGCTTCACCTTCACGGTCCTCATCCGTTGCTAACCACACCTCACCACTTTTTTTCGCCAAACTTTTTAAGTCGTTGACAACCTTCACTTTTTCCGGAGAAATAATATAGGTGGGTTCGTAATTTTTTTCAAGATTGATGCCCATTCCGGCTTTTTGCAAATCGCGGATATGACCAAAACAACTCTTTACCTGGAAATCAGATCCAAGAATTTTTTCAATCGTTTTTGCTTTCGCAGGGCTCTCAACAATTAACAGGTTTTTCGCCATGATTGTAATTAATGGGTTTTTATGGATCCGGTTTTTTTATAAATTCTAATTAGCAACCATGCTCACAAATCGACATATAATATTATATAGAAGCTCCAAAATCCGGGTCGCTTGAATGCAATGATAATGCAAGAATGTGGAAAAAATTAAATAGGCTTGTTTACAAAGCCTGTTTTTTGTCCACAATACAATCTTATAACAGAGTGAAAATGAAAGAATGAAAGCTATTTTTGACAGCTTGAAAATTTATTTTGACTGCACAGTTCCAAACAAATCTCCATCATTCCATTTTGGCCTTTCTCTATTCTGTGCAATAGAATAACTGATTAGAAAATTTAATTGCACATAAGTTTTTGCAGCAGCAAAATTAAAAATACCATTCATGCCATCCGCAGACTGGTGATAATATTTAGCTCTCCATTCTTTTACAAATGCAACAAGATCAAAACCCGGAACATTTGTTTTGGTGCCATATTTAATATGCAATGCTGGAATGCCATTCATTACAAAACTATATTGATCACTTCTTACAAAACGATTTTCAGTGGGTTCAGGATCTTTTTCCACATCCAACCCAAGATAATTGGCAGCAAATTTTACATTGTTCATAATGCTTGAATGTTCTGCCCCCAGTGGCACAACAGAAAGGAGCGGAGCAATTACCGTAGGCATATCCGTATTTACATCGGCTACAATTGAAGTTTTTGGAACAGTTGGATTG
Source organism: Bacteroidota bacterium (assembly GCA_031423175.1). Taxonomy (GTDB): domain Bacteria; phylum Bacteroidota; class Bacteroidia; order Chitinophagales; family Chitinophagaceae; genus VBAR01. Next base: position 1,340 of record JANPEU010000550.1, on the reverse strand, counting down.
GCTGCAAAATAGGATGAGCCAATTAATCCCATTTCTTCACCGGTTACCATTACAATCAGAACAGAACGTTTTGGTTTTGCTCCAGATGATTTATAAACTCTTGCGATCTCAAGTAGGGAAGCTACACCGGAAGCATTATCATGAGCTCCATTATATATGGAATCCCCATCTACTACTTTGCCAATTCCTAAATGATCAAGATGTGCTGAATGAACCACGTATTCGTTTTTTAAAACTTTATCCGTTCCAGGTATCAGGCCAACAACGTTATAACTTTCAAAATCGGAATGCGTTGTTTTATATGTTATAGAAATGCTATATGGTAAATCGAATGAAGATTGTTTTCCATTTTTTAAATCAGCCAAAATAGTCTCCATGTTTTTACCCGAGTTCATAAAAAGTCTTTTCAAAAAAAAAGTTGTTCCGGTTAATACAGTATTTAAATTTCCAACGAACCCACGGCCATAAACAATATTTTTTTCCGGATTTAAAGTTGTGTTTGATAGAATAGTTGGATTAGGATTTGTTCCGGGTCTGATTAACGTATTTACCGATATAACCCCAATTGCACCTTTTGAAAATGCTGTAGTTGTTTTATTCCCTGCGTTTGAAAAATGTGCTGTCAGGGTTGAAATCAATCCCCCCGGTGCACCATTAACCAAAACAACTATTTTACCTTTTACATCTACACCTTTATAATCTGAGTAGCCACCAGGAATTTCAACACCATAGCCAACAAACACCAATTGAGCATCGGCGGCAGCATTTTCAATTAGTGGATGAGGAGTAGGTGTAAATTCTCGGATAAATGCCAGTGAGTCGGCATTACCGTTTTTATCTTTTAAAATAGCAACGGCTGAATTATTATTTACCAAAGATTTTCTTATGACCAATTTTTGTGTAAATCCGCCATTATCTCCGCCGGGTAATAAACCGATTTTTTTATAGTTATCAATTACATAATCAACAGCAGTCTGAAAACCTTCTGTTCCCGGAAGACGACCTTTTAATTTATCATCGGCGAGATAGGCAATATGCGAACGGATCATATTTGTATCTATCCGATCCATTGCTTGTTTTATTCCCTTAGAAATTTTTATGTCTTGTGCAAAAGAAGTTGCTGTTGTAAAAAAACAAAGGGCAAGAATATATTTTTTCATGCCCGCAAGTTAGAATTTTTATTATTACAACCTGATTTATATAGGACAAAGCACAATGTTATTGAATTTCTGTAATTCCTTTTATAATATCACTCCTTCGGAGTTTTAGTGAAGAAATTCAATTTTCTTCTATATTAATTGCACCTCTTCGAGGTTAAAATCCCGAAGGGATGTCATTAA
>JANPEU010000549.1:0-3175 GCA_031423175.1 Bacteroidota bacterium | reverse complement strand
GCCTCCGCCAAGAGGCGGAGGGTTCTTAACAGTCTTTACGGTTACTGTCGGTTCATACCCATCGGGATTTTGTTTTTTCTTTTCATCAACCACATAAAAAGCATTGTTGATTAAATTCAGCACAACTCTTCCAATATCCTGCGGTATGATATTGATGTTGCCAATTGTTTCATCAAAATCAGTTTTCATTGTTGCATTGAAAGATTTGTCCCTTGCTCTCAAACCATGATAACTTAAGCGGAGATACTCATCTGCCAATGCATTTATATCTGTTGGTTCTTTTATTCCACTGCTGCTTCGGCTGTGCTGCAACATTCCTTTTACAATGGCATCGGCTCTTTTGCCGTGATGGTTTATTTTTTCAGAATTTGATTCTATATCATTTGCGATAGCAGACACTTCTTCCAAGTTACCTTTAATTACTTCCTCCTTTAATTCCCTGATTAACTCACCGTTTACTTCAGAAAAATTATTCACGAAGTTTAACGGATTTTGAATTTCATGAGCAATACCGGCAGTCAGTTCTCCCAACGAAGCCATTTTTTCGGATTGGATGAGTTGGGATTGAGTGGATTTCAGATTCTCCAATGTAGTTCTTATCTCTGCTGTTTGTCTGGTTACTTCTTCCTGCAATCTCTTTTGCTGGTTTAAAGCCTGTTCCTTTTTTTCTTCCGACATCTGCACCACCTGCTTTGCATTTTCCCGCACTTCTTTTATTATTTCCTTGAAACGCATGGCAACATATACCATCAATGACATGGGAAAGGAAAGAAATGTTATTGATGCGACTAACTGTGAATCAGGCGGGTTGACCCCAAATATTGTTTGTGAAATAATAAAATATAAAATAATACATAAAAACAGCATTACTCCAACAACAATTGCCCATTGGGCGCCTTTCAGGGTTTTCCAGGAAGAAACCACATAATAGATACTAGAAATTATTATGGATGAAAAAAATATCAAAAGAATCGCAATATCAATTTTATCGTTCAAATCATAAAATTGGGCTATGCCATTTACCCAGTATATTAGAAAGAGTATAAAAATTGTTTTAATTATGTGGGAAACGCGGCGTTTAAAAATACTGGCAAGAACGAATGGCAATGCCATCAAAAAGAGCGGTAAAAATAATGAGTTAATTTGTTGATATATCCATTGCGAAACATAAGATATACCTCCGAAATATGCGCCATTATTAGCTGAAAAAGTACTGCTAATCAAACCAATGCTAAGAAATGTTGAAGCTAACGCAAACATAAGAAGGTTTTTTTCACTACGATTTTGAAAGAACAATAACCAGAAAAGCAGGCACAATACAGCGCTGATTATAGTTAATATGATAATATAATAGACCCCACTGGTGTAATTCTCAACTACAGACTTGTAATATTTGGGGACAGTAATCCTTATCAAACCGCTTAAACCCGATTCCCTTGCTTTTAATTCATGCGGAGGAAAAGGCGACAAATGATCTACCACATGCAGAGCAATTGTGTATTCATTCCCCGGTTTAATATTGACCGGGACAGGAAGTAAATTACTACCAACCCTGTTTTCATGATAAGGGCCTCCAGTAAGCCCTGTGTTACCAAAAGAAGCGATCCAATTACCATTAATATAAAAATCAGAAGCTGCCCAGGTGCTGTTCCTGAAACCAAAGGGTGTTTCCCCAAATGCGCTATCCAATTTTATTTTTATCCTGAACCATCCTTCCACTCTTCCATTTTTGTCTGCAAGTTTTTCAGAAAGCTCAGTGGGCATAAGTCTTTTCCAGCCGGTCAAATCAATATCCTTTTTTGCCCAGGCAGTATCATTCCCTTGCTTGAACAACCATCCATGCATTTCGCTAATATTTATCTGCATGGTATCCTTGTCATATAAGTTTGGCTTTAGCAGCAATGTTGTATCCTGTGCATTGCAAAAACGAATACCTACAAATAAAAGCAAGAGGAATGTTTTAATTGACTTCATACATTTTTTTAAATGGGTAATTGTATAATAAATTCAGTTCCTTCATTTTCTTTAGTTGAAACTTATTAAAGTAGTTTTTCATATTGCTATTTTAATTTTTTGTTTTGTTTTGATGGCGGTAAAAAGTTCTCACCTGTTATCACTTTCTTCCCGGTCTTTTTTTCCAATGCAAGTCTTGCATCTTTTGCAATCTTTCCACCTTTCTTTCCTGACACTGCATTTTGTTGCACACCTTTTGCATTTTCGGTTTCTGCTATTTGTCTTGTAGATAATTCTGCTAATGCGGTAAAGATTAATTCTGCTTCGCTCATGTGGTCACGCAGGTTTTGTGTTTTCAATCCTTTAAGGTTTTTATGATGCTTTACAGACAGACCCGCCCATTCTGTATGAATGATATTAGTCAGATAAGCAAACTCATCTGATTTTTCTACACCGCTTTCTTTCCAGTAATCAGTTAATTTATTTCTTGTTTCCTGACCTGTCATTCTTTGTTGAATCCATTTTTCGCTTCTTCCTAATTTCTGCCAGTTTTCTCTTGCTCTGTCAAGGCTTTGTTCAGGGTCGGTAATTTCCTGCATACGTTCATAACCTGTTTTTGCCAACCATTGTTTGAAAGGCTCAGCCTTTGGTGATGGGATAGATTGTATAAGACGAAGGAGTTGTTCAGTATCGGCTACATCTGTAAATCGCATTTTGCCATCAGCTGCCTGCATTTTCAACCCGTGACAGTTCGTCACGGTTTCATTTCCTTCCTTTTTAAGTCGTTCTTTTAATTTTCTCCAATATGCTAAGGGGTCAACACTCTCAGTAAGTATTGCTATCACATCAGAAATAGAGAAATACCATTTCTCCTCTTTTTCATCCCAATGTGTTCTTACTTTTTGCTGTTCAAACAGCTTCACTTCATTTTTCATTTGCTCATATATATATTGGTAAAACAATAATAAACTCACTTCCTTCCCCTTCTTTCGTTTCCACTTTCAGTTCCCCACCATGTGCTTTTACAATATCATAACTTAAGGATAAACCTAAACCAGTTCCCTGACCTGTTGGCTTGGTGGTAAAGAAGGGTTGAAATATTTTATCCAAAACTTTTTGAGGGATGCCGTTGCCGTTGTCCTTTACAGAAACAAGAACTTCAGCCCCCCTGCCTCCGCCAAGAGGCGGAGGGTTCTTAACAGTCTTTACGGTTACTGTCGGT
>JANPEU010000548.1:0-4021 GCA_031423175.1 Bacteroidota bacterium | reverse complement strand
GGTTTCCGTGCTCCGAATATGGCCGAACTTGGCAGCAATGGTGCACATGAAGGAACGAACCGCTTTGAGTATGGAAGTACCAAATTAAAATCAGAACAGAGTTTTCAGATTGATGCCGGAATAGAACTGGATTATGAACATGTTAGTTTAAATCTCAATTCATTTTACAACAGGGTAAGTAATTTTATTTATTACCGAAGACTGAAGTCCGTTAGTGGCAGCGATTCGCTGATCGATGTAGGAGGTGATTTGCTGGAAGCTTTTCGTTTTGACCAGTCCAATGCAAAACTTTACGGATTTGAAGCTGGTATTGATATACATCCGCATCCATTTGACTGGTTGCATTTTAAAAATAGCATTTCTTTTGTGAGGGGAAAATTTGATAATGCAATAGATAACAGTATCAATCTTCCTTTTATTCCTGCGATAAGAGTAATCACTGAATTAAAAACTGAATTTAAAAAAACCGGGAAGTCGATAAGCAATTTATATTTTCATATTGAAATGATAAACCATTTTAATCAATCTCATCCTTTTACTGCCTATAATACTGAAACCACCACACCAGCTTATTTGCTTCTTAATTCCGGGGCAGGAGCAGATTTTGTAAAGGATAAGAAAACAATTCTCAGCCTGCACATTGCGCTGGAAAATATTACTGACAGGGCTTATCAAAATCATTTAAGCAGGTTAAAATACACAGATATTAATAATGCGACCGGGCGCCGGGGTGTATTTAATATGGGTCGTAATTTTTCAGTCAAACTGAATATTCCACTTAAAATTAAATAACAGATGGTTTTTCTTTTGAATGAATGGAAATTGACCGAGCTTGTTTATTTTTGAAAAATGGAGTTAACCTTTACCACACCTTCTTTATTATTCCCGGCAATCAGTTTATTATTGCTGGCATATACTAACCGTTTTCTGGCAATAGCCAACCTTATCCGCAGATTGCACGATGAGTATAATATCGGACATAAAAGTAAAACCCTGCTTCACCAGATTAAAAGTTTAAAAAGAAGAATAAACCTGATTCGATATATGCAGGGGCTGGGGGTTTTCAGTTTTTTACTTTGCGTAGTAAGCATGTATTGTATTTATATTGAGCGGCCCAAAACGGCAGGACTTATTTTTACGGTAAGTCTTATAAGTCTTGCAGCATCTTTATTTATTTCACTTGTGGAAATATTCAAAAGCACAAATGCGCTGGAGCTTGAACTGAGTGATATGGAGGAACTGGAAAAATCAAATTTTTTTAAAGATATATTACCAACGAATGATGATGCTGAAAGAAAATAAATATAGAAAATTGTTTATGAAGGTTGCTTTTATCCTTTCAGCAATGTTGATTCATTTTTCTTGTTCAAAGACCAGTGGAGGAAGTAGTGGTGATGATAGTAACCACATACCTTTAGACATTAACGATGCAACCCTGCCGGTAATCGTAATAGATAAACCAATAGCAAATCAGGTTTTTGTAAATGGCGATAACATAATTATTCAGGGGAAAGTAACTGATAACAGTTTATACAGAGGAACAATTAAAATTATTAATGATTTGAATAATTTTGTTTTGTTCAATCAGCCGTATGAAATACATGGACAACCAGCATTTAATTTTGATGTGCAGTACAAAACATCCGTTGCAGCAATATCAAACTACACCGTGATTGTCGAATTTGAAGATCATGGGTTAAATATAACTACACAAACAGTGAAAGTAAAAGTAAATCCCTGAGTTCATCAGGTTAATACGGGCCTCAATTTTCTTTCCCCAATCTGCTGGCGCCACATTGCATAATACAATCCCTTTTCATTTAACAGATTTTCATGTGTACCAGTTTCTACCACATCCCCTTTTTCCAAAACATATACACGGTCCGCATGCATAATTGTACTTAGTCTGTGTGCAATTATAATTGTTATCTGATTTTTTTGAGCAGATATTTCCCGGATTGTATGTGTTATTTCTTCTTCTGTTAATGAATCCAGTGATGAAGTAGCTTCATCAAAAATCAACAATTTTGGTTTACGCAATAATGCTCTTGCTATAGACAGTCGTTGTTTTTCTCCCCCCGATAATTTTAATCCGCCTTCACCAATCATTGTATCCAATCCTTTCTCTGCTCTTGATAATAAATTATAGCAACTTGCTTTTTGTAATACATCATTTAATTCTTCGTCAGTTGCTGCAGGATTTACAAATAATAAATTTTCTTTAATACTTCCCGAAAATAACTGTGTGTCTTGTGTTACAAATCCAATTTGATTTCTCAAATCTTCAAAATCGATTTCATTTTCATCTAACCCATTATAAAAAATATTTCCAGTTTGTGGCCTGTATAATCCCACTAATAATTTCATCAAAGTAGTTTTGCCCGAACCAGATGGACCTGCAAATGCAATTGTTTCGCCAGTTCTAACAGTAAAATCAATATCATTAATTGCATTTTGATTTGCTGTTTGATGTTTAAATCTGACATTTTTGAATTCGAGTGATTCAATATCACCAAGATGTTTGGGATTTGCAGGTTTTGGTTCTGGCTTTTTACTCATCAGGTTTTCAAAATTTTCTAATGAAGCTTGTGCTTCACGATAGGTAAGAATGATGTTACCAATTTCCTGCAAAGGACCAAATACGAAAAAAGAAAATATTTGCATGGTAACTAATTGCCCGGCATCCATTTTTCCCTGGTAAATAAATAACATTAAAAGAAATAAGATGACCTGGCGAAGTGTATTTACAAAAGTTCCTTGTACAAAGCTGATACTGCGAATTCTTTTTACTTTGGTTAATTCAAGCCCCAATATTTTAAACGTATTTTTATTTAAACGGTTTACTTCCTGTTGGGTAAGCCCCAAACTTTTTACTAATTCAATATTCCGTAATGATTCTGTGGTGGCGCCGGCAAGAGCAGTGGTTTGTCCAACAATTACTTTCTGAATTGTTTTTACTTTTTTACTTAACAGGTTTGAGATAATGGTAAGCAGAAAAATACCGCCGAAATATACAAATGGCATACTCCAGGAAATTGTTGAAGCATAAACAGCCACTACAATAATGCCGATAAGTACAGGGAAAAGGATATTAATAAACGAAGACACAAACTTTTCAGTATCAATCCGTACTTTTTGCAATACACTTAACGTTTCTCCACTTCTGGAATCTTCAAACTCATGATAAGGAAGTTTCATTGCATGCTGAAGCCCCTTGGTAAAAACGCTGGCTCCAAATTTTTGAGTAATAAGATTTAAAAAATAATCCTGAAATGCTTTTGCAATACGGCTAATCATTGCCACCGTAATAGAAGCAAGTAATAACCATACGACGCCATAGATGTTTATTTTTTTAACAACTTTTTCAATTACACCTGCATCATTTATTTTAACACTGGTGTCAAGAACTGTTGTATTTGAAAAGAGGAAATCATGCCAACTGAAGGGTGTTGTTTTCTGGTGATAGGTTCCAAGATTAATCAGTTTACCAAATATGATCGGATCAAATAGTGAAAATCCAATATTAATTGCAGCAAGTAATAAAACAAGAGCCACTAACCATTTATAAGGTTTTAAGTATTGTGCAAGTATTTTCATTTGTATAATAGAGTAATAAATTTTAAAAGTCGTGCAAGTTCGTAAAAAATCGCAACTTAAGGTACAATCAATTATTGATAGCTTTTTGTAAGTTTAATATGCCTGAACCAGTTATTTTTGTTTTAAGTATGAGAAAAGTCCTGATTGATCTGCACCGTCTTGGTGGTAATAAATTTAACGGTCTTTATCATTTCAGTTATCAATTGGGAAGGCATTTAGTTTCTTCATCTCCTGATGATATGGAACTGTATTTTTATTTACCGAAAACACAGATCGGAATCTATGGTGAAAAAGTATTTTATGTGCCGCAACGGAGCCGCGATAAATATTACCAATTTGGTACAAAAAAATTTGACATCTGGCATATCACAACCGCTATTTCATGGTACCGGCCATTCAATAAAAAAACTAAAAATATTTTTAC
>JANPEU010000547.1:0-1835 GCA_031423175.1 Bacteroidota bacterium | reverse complement strand
TGCAGCAAATACTACGCAGGCAAAATTGATAGTTGAAAAAGCGTTTAGCTATGAAATGGAAACCGGGAAAATAGATCCATTGGTTATTGAAATCGATCAGTCCATTCTTGCTTTGGTTGGTGATAACATGAAAAGTCATACTGGTATTGCAGGAAAAATGTTTTCTGCACTTGGGAAAAACGGTGTAAACATCAGAGCCATTGCACAAGGCAGCAGTGAAAGAAATATTTCTGCCGTTATCAGCACATCCGATGTAAGAAAAGCTATCAACGTATTACATGAAGATTTTTTTGAAACAACTTACAAACAAATTAATTTATTTATTGCTGGCACCGGTAATGTTGGTAAAAAGCTATTGGGTCAATTAAGTAAGCAAAAAGAATTTTTGAAAGAGCATTTACGTTTACAAGTAAATATTGCTGGCTTAACTAATAGCCGCAATATGCTGATAAAAGAAGATGGAATAGAATTGAATGATTGGGAAACAGCTTTGGCAAAAAGTACAAAAGCAGATATTGCCCGGTTTGTACAAACAATTCCAGAACTAAACTTACGCAACTCGGTATTTGTAGATGTAACTGCCAATGATCTTGTTTCAACTTTTTATGATCAACTATTGCAAAAAAGTATTGCAGTAGTTGCCTGCAACAAAGTAGCAGCTTCATCAACATATAATAATTATAAAAGACTCAAAGATCTTTCCAGAGAATACAATGCCCCATTTCTATTTGAAACAAACGTTGGAGCAGGCCTGCCTGTTATCGGCACACTCAACGATTTAAGGCAGAGTGGTGATACCGTAAATAAAATAGAAGCTGTACTGAGTGGCACCCTCAATTTTGTTTTTAATAATTACGATGGAACAAAGCTATTTGCAGAAATTGTAAAGCAGGCGCAGGATGAAGGCTATACCGAACCAGATCCAAGACTTGATTTAAGCGGCAAAGATGTAATGCGGAAAATAATGATACTTGCAAGGGAAGCTGGTAAAAAAATTGAAATGGAAGACATTACTTGCAACTCATTTTTACCCGCCTCGTGTATGGAAGGAACTGTTGATGAATTTTATAAAGAGATGGCAAAATTAGAAGAACATTTTAAAGCCATCTATAAAAAAGCAAATTCCGAGAATTGTAAACTTAAATTTGTGGCTACTTATACTGATGGCAAAGCATCTGTAGGTTTGCAACATATTCCGGCAGAGCATGATTTTTATCATCTGTATGGGAAGGACAATATTGTTTTATTCAATACGGATCGTTATATAGATCAACCCTTAGTTGTGAAAGGTGCCGGTGCAGGAGCAGAAGTAACTGCAAGTGGCGTATTTGCCGATATTATGCGGGCAGCAAAATAAGCCCCTACCCCCTACTTGTCCCGATAATTTCGGGAAAGGGGAATAAGGAAGAAGTCTTTTTTTAATTAAGTAGAATTTGAAATTGTAAAATGACTGAACAAAAAATGAATTTTGCTAACCCCCCTTCAGGGGATGGGGGCATTACGATAAAATCTCCTGCTACTGTCGCAAATCTTGTTTGCGGTTTCGATGTATTGGGGCTTGCATTGAATGAGCCCAATGATATTATGACATTGAGGTTGATTGATGAACCAAAAGTTATAATCATCAATAATGACAATTATAATTTACCAACCGAACCTGAAAAAAATGTAGCAGGTGTTGTTTTATTATCCATTATGGAAAAGATGGAAAATAAATTTGGCTTTGAAATAGAAATTGAAAAACATATCAAACCCGGAAGCGGTATTGGCTCCAGTGCAGCAAGTGCAGCTGGTGCAGCCTTTGCTGCAAATGAATTGCTGAAAAATATTTTTAC
>JANPEU010000546.1:0-1662 GCA_031423175.1 Bacteroidota bacterium | reverse complement strand
CTTTTCAAACTTCAATAAATAATCTAATCCTTTTAATCTTTCTTGAAAAAACTCTACTGTAATAGAGTTAGGGAATTTTTCAGAAAGCATATTTAGGAAATTCAACTTATCAGCATCTTCCACAAAAACATCATAAATAATAGGATTGGCAATGTTGTAGGAAATTCGTGAAAGCAATTTTCTTTCATTTTTACCTTGCGTTTGAAAATAAACGAAATCGGTTATTCCATAACTTAATGAACAGCTTGAGATGTTGTTAGCAATTCGCAACAAATTCATTGCTGATTGGTTGGGATTTTTTGTTACAGAAATAATTTTGAATAGATCATTTAGGATTTCATTTTGTAAACTTTTCTTATTTCCAATAGGAACATAACTCTTTTTCTGATAAATTAATGAGTTAATGTAAAGTACATACAGGTCAAACTGTACAGGATTGTCCAATAATAGATTTTGAATTTCTTTCTCTACAATATCATATAATCCGCTTGTATAATTGTCAATTATTTTAATTTCATTTTGACTTTTTTTGATATCAAACGCTGGGAATATTGCTTCACCTGACAGTAGTTTTAGCTTGTATAGAACTGGGTCTTCAATTTTTCTTAGCAAATAATTAATTCGATTTTGAAGATATTTTTTTATTGCAATCTTTTTTTCTTTGGTTTCGTCAAGAAAACTGGAAACAGCAAGTAGATTTGTTAGAACCTTAGTAAGGTTTAAATATCTGTCAATTATACTGTGTGAAAAGTCCAATGCAATTATTTCTCCATAGTTACTAAAGTCAATGTGATTAAGAAAAGTTAGTTTAAATCTATAATAATTTTGAAATGCTTGTCTTGTGTCTGTAGCATTTAGATTATTGAGAGAAAGTTCTAAATCATTAAAATATCGGTTAATTGAAAGAGAATGTTCAGCTCTTAAACTGAGATAATGAGCAAGATATTTTGTTATTCCTTTGGAGTTATTTGTTTCATTAAACTGGCTAAGAAACTCTTTGTTTTCTGATGCTCTACCTGACAACTCTTTTAAAACAAAGTGGTTTTCTAAACTCCATAATGAATAACAAATTTCAGTTTCTATCTTATTTAGTTGCTTTTCTGCATTATCATAATCACCAGTCAACAAATATGTTTCATAGGTTTCTTTGTATTTGAGAAAAAGATTGATTTCGTATTTATACTTCCTAATTCCGATTAGTACTAAATTTAATTCTGAGGTTAATTCAACTGGTATTAATTCGCCATTAGAGTAAAGCCCTAATATTGGCATTTCATTTAGAAGTCCTAATTCAGAATAATTTTCAGGAAGTGGTTTACCAAGTAACAATTCTTTTCTTGAAGTATGCAAATTATTTGTCAGAAAATCAACAGCATTACAAAGTTCGCTGAATGGCAAATTTAGTTTTAGATTAAAGTAAGCAATCTTCCGATTTTTCGTGCTACCATTAATTAAATGTAAGATAGCCCTTGAATGAGATACTCCTAAAGATATTTTTTTTACTCTTTTCTTCATTATTGTTAAGTTGTCCACTCAAAGTTACGCTTGTCTATTGTTCAGGTGGTGGGCGGGCTTTGGGTGTGGTTAGGCAAAATTAAATGTGCAGCAAAAGCGTTGGCTTTAGTGTGGGCTTGCAGCTCTTTTAATTTTGCGAAGCGTTGG
>JANPEU010000545.1:0-5153 GCA_031423175.1 Bacteroidota bacterium | reverse complement strand
AAAATGACACCTGGCGCCTTTGCAAAAATTGCAGTACGTTTCGATTATGGCCGCTTTAATGATGCTGTAAGCGGACTAGAAATTGGAATAAGTGGCGATTTTTATTCATCCAAAGTTCCCGTTTTATTATTTCAGAAAGAGCGGCAGTTTTTCTATCAGGCATATATTGCCGTACTGTTTGGCAAGCGTAAGTAATCCCTGTATTTTTGCCGGATGATTTAGAATAAAACGAATGTTATGTAACCAGCTGCGGTACTGCTGGCATCGCCTGTTGCGCCTGCCTGCACGAAGCCGTTTCGGAGAAGGCAGGTCGCACTCTTGTACTTTTTGTAACTCTATTCAACATATTACTTATTCACTATTGACTATTGATTATTCACTATGATTGAACTTCCGGTAACATCTGAAATAAAAGAAACAAAGATTAAGAAACCCGACTGGCTTCGTGTCAAACTTCCGATTGGTGAAGAATATAAACATGTGCGCAGCCTGGTTGATAATTATAAATTACATACCATTTGTGAAAGTGGCAACTGTCCTAATATGGGTGAGTGCTGGGGTGCAGGCACTGCTACATTTATGATTCTTGGTAATACCTGTACACGCAGTTGTGGTTTTTGTGCAGTAGCCACCGGTCGACCCGAACCATTAGATTGGGATGAACCGCAACGTGTAGCTGAAGCCATTCATTTAATGAAAGTGAAACATGCTGTTATCACTTCTGTTGACAGAGATGAAATAAAAGACGGTGGAAGTATTATCTGGTACAATACGATCAAAGCTGTAAAAACGTTAAATGCAAACACAACACTTGAAACATTAATACCCGACTTTAAAGGTGATAAAGAAAATATACAACGCATTATTGATGCAGCTCCTGAGGTGGTAAGCCATAATATAGAAACAGTAGAACGATTAACAAAACAAGTACGCATACAGGCAAAATACCACCGTAGTATGGATGTAATAAAAACATTAAAGGCAGGTGGCATGCGGACAAAAAGCGGAATCATGCTTGGGCTGGGTGAAGAAAAAGAAGAAGTGATACAAACAATAACTGATTTACGAGACAGTGGATGTGATGTAATAACAATCGGCCAATACTTGCAACCCTCAAAAAAACATTTAGCCGTTCATCGTTTTGTACACCCCGATGAATTTGCAGAATACCGCGAAATAGGATACCAACTCGGATTAGATTATGTAGAAAGCGGCCCGCTTGTCCGATCATCATACCACAGCGAAAGACATGTGTTTGCGGGTTTGGGGAGGAAGGAGTGGGAAAGTACAAGATGATAGATAATAGTCGAAAGATGATAGTGTCGGTTTAGTTTTTTCTTGAAATATTCTAACTTACATATACAAAGCATTAATTGTATGTCAAAGTTCTCAAATCTATTTATTCAACACCTACTTACTTTTTTTCTGATAGTTGCTTCTGTAAAAGCATCAGCAACAAGGCAGACTCCAGATAAAGTAATTTATCACGGCAAAGAATATAGCCTCGAAATAAATCCACTTGAGGATTATTTTTTTAGAAATCCCGGAAGACCAAAGGGTGGAATTATTTCCACAGGACTTTGGCGTGGTTATATTGCAACATTTGAGATTCGGGACAGCCAATTATTTTTAAAGGATATTCAAATTCAAGTTATAGATTCCTTAGATAAGGATGGAAACAACGTTTATAAATTGAAAAGCGTTTTAAATGAGGTTTTTCCGAATAGAAAGGAGATTAAAATAGATTGGTTAAACAGAGTACTTGTTTTACAATATGGCGAATTCATCAAATTTGATTGGCAGTTAAATCCTGTTCAAGAGAATTGTATTTTGCTGGAAATAGAAAAAGGCGATTTAAAAAAGACAAAGAACCTAAAGTTTGCAGAATTCGATGAGTTTGTTGAGATACAATTTTCTCTACTTAAGAAAACTGCCGATTATGAAAAAGCAAAAACAAAAGTCATGAATTTTTATAATGTTGTTTGGATGAATGAACAAAATGTAGATCGTGCAATACGAGAATATTTTTTTGAATATATTCCCAAAATACTTGAAGACTAAAGATATAACCGGCCTGCTTGTCCGTTCATCTTATCACAGCGAAAGACATGTGTTTGCCGGATTGGGAAGGAAGGAGTGGGAGATGGGGAAGGGAGAATGATTTGTTCAGCTTTTATTAGTTATTTATTAAGCTCGGAGCATAAATCAAAACTTTTTTGTGAATACCTATAATGTTATTGTAAGATCTGAGGCAAGAACAATTGGCATAGGAGCAATATTCCTTATTGGTTTCTTATTTATAGCGGGATTTATTTTCCCTATGGCGAATTCTTTCATGGGGTATTCATTGATAATACTTTTTTTCATTGCTGCTCATTTTTCTTTTAAAAAGTTCTCAATGGCTAGAACAGAATGGGTATTAAATGATACTGGTATTAACATTAAATGGATTACTCAGTTTTATGGCAATGCAAGTGAGACAATTAATATTAAGTGGACCGATATAGAAAAGTATAGGGAGATAAATGGCAAAGGGTATAATGTTTTTAAAATTTATCTCGTGGATGGCAGCATAGTTGAATTTGGACACGCAGGGCTGTTTGTTGTTGATGATTTCGATAAATTCTATGAACAATTTCAAGAAATGTTTATTAAAAATAAGCACCCTGAATAGTGGGCAAAATATTATAAGAAGAAAATATCATAGTTTTAAAAACTATGAACTCATTTTCCATTTCAAATAAAAGACGAGTTTTAGAAATTGCTGCAGTGATTTTAACTGCGGCAGGAAAGTTTATTTTCATGGATTATCTGAATTGGAGATTTGTTTTCGTTTCAACTGCTATAATTTGTTGGACTGCATATATTATTTACCGAAGTAAGAAAGAAGCAGGAATTACTAAATATTGGGGATTCAGAACTGATAATTTCAATTCAGTTGTGAGAATGGTATTACCATTTGGGCTTATTTCAGTTATTATCTTATTTGCCGTGGGCTTTTATCAGAACACAATAAACCTTACATGGCATCTTATTCCAATCCTGGTCTTGTATCCGATCTGGGGTTCAATTCAGCAGTTTTTACTAATTGCTCTTACTGCGGGCAATTTGCAGGATATGGATGGGCAGAAACTGAATAAATGGATGATAATCCTGTTCTCGGCTTTATTGTTTGCATTAGTTCATTATCCATCCGTATGGTTGGTTATCGGCACGTTTGTATTAGCTGTATTTTACGGGTATATCTATTTAAGCAAAAGAAATATTTATGTATTAGGCTTATTTCATGGCTGGCTCGGTGGATTGTTTTACTATACCGTTTTAAACAGAGACCCATTTTTTGAAATGTTTGGTGAAATATTTAATTTGAAAGGATAAATGAGCCAGCTAGGCCTTCTTACCACAGCGAAAGACATGTGTTTGCAGGATTGGGAAGGAAGGAGTGGAAGAGTAGAGGTAGGAAATAATTTGTTCAGTTTTAAACTGAGAATCAAATATTATTATTGGCAATATTTTTTTAAATTTATTATACAAAACTGATTGGCCAGCCACTCTTTCATCACTTAAATATTATAAGATGGGAAAAACATTTTTCAAAATCAGCAGCATAATTATTTATATTTTCTACGCTTACCTGCTTGTTTGGCAAATATTTTATGGGAACCGAACTGATTCCAATAAATGGGAAACACAAAACTCAGAGATTATTATATATGGATATGAAGAAGTCCTGTTTAATTATTTGCCCACACTGGTTTTATTATTATTTTCCTTTCTGCTCTATGGTCATATAATTTTCAGTCAAAGAAAAGCTGCAATCTTTAGTAGCTTTTTTGCATCATCAATTTTGAGTATACATGACAAGTTTTATTTCATGGCATTGGCGCTATTGGTTTTTGGATTAGTTATAGCTTTTTTTGAGTTAAGGAAAACAGCTAATGATAGTATTGAGAAATAGATTCGGGTCACTAGTCCGTTCATCTTACCACAGCGAAAGACATGTGTTTGCGGGTTTGGGGAGGAAGGAGTGGGAGGTGGGAAAGACTTAATAAAAAACTATTACGACTATTTCTATAAATTCTAATAACATTTTTAATCAAAACATAGAGTGATGATCAAATCTAAGTTTAGTTTTTGGGGATTTTGGATGTGGATAGCATTGATAGGGTTAATGGTGATATTTGTGGCTATTTATCCCGCATGCAATGGTATTCTGGTACCATTGAAGCCAGGATAAAATTTAAGAATGAAAAAGAGTTAGTTGAGCAAATACTTACTGTAGTGTTATTAGCTCTCTTTATATTTTGTATCTTTTGGTATCACGTTAAAATCATTGTGATTGATACTATGAATAAGACAATCTTTGTAAAAAATATTGTTTTAAGGTCGAGCAAGACATATTCTTTTTCAGAATTTGATGGGTATTTCGATTCAACTACTCAACATGTAAATATCGGGTCGAGATATGATACTGTTGGACTTATTAAGAATAATGAAGTATTTTGGAAAATCGACGGCTACTTTTATTCGAATGTTGAAGAGTTGAAATCTGGTCTGAAAGATTTAAAATATTTTGGGTTTATCAAGTTTGATTTTTGGGGTAACCCTAAAAAATAAATCTTAAGTCCTCTGTATTTTGGAAAGACCACGACGGGATATAAGCAGCCGCTTGTCCGTTCATCTTACCACAGCGAAAGACATGTGTTTGCAGGATTGGGAAGGAAGGAGTGGGAGATGAATAATAAATAAATCGGATATTGATTAAACTTGATTAACTAGATGAATTTATGAAAGTACTTCACTAAAATACTACTTAGTCAAAATTTCATTAACTAACTTCATAATCTGGAAATGAAAAAATCATTAACTCTATTAAAAATAATTTTAGCAACCTTATTATTTTCCTGTAAAAAAGATACACAACCTTCATTTGAAATAGTTTCATTGTTAAAAAATAAATGGACACTTATTTCTGAAGCCTGGGTATATCCTGCAAATTCTACATATAATGCTACATACACAGGAATTTCGACTGACTATTATTTATTTAATACCAGAGACACATTATTAATTAATCAAGCTGGCGACCCGGTTATCGTAAATAATCCAAAGTTACTGGCAATTAAATATTCAGTTAACACGAATAATTCGAT
>JANPEU010000544.1:0-3949 GCA_031423175.1 Bacteroidota bacterium | reverse complement strand
CTGCCAAGCTACCTTATACCCTGATTGAATGTACCTTTGCATTATCATTTTTCAAATAAAAAATTATATGGAATACAGAATAGAAAAAGATACAATGGGAGAAGTAAAGGTCCCTGCTGATGCCTATTATGGCGCACAAACGCAACGAAGCATTGACAATTTTAAAATTGCGCAGGACATCAACCGGATGCCAAAAGAAATCATCATGGCATTTGCTTATTTAAAAAAAGCTGCAGCCATCACAAATAATGAAGCTGGTATTTTACCAAAAAATAAATCGGTCCTCATTGGAAAAGTTTGTGATGAAATTTTAAAAGGTCAGCTCAATGATTCTTTTCCACTTGTAGTTTGGCAGACAGGCAGCGGTACACAAAGCAATATGAATGTAAATGAAGTAATCGCTTATCGTGGTCATGTATTGAAAGGGGGCAAGCTTTCGGACAAGGAAAAGTTTCTTCACCCAAATGATGATGTAAATAAATCACAATCATCGAATGATACTTTCCCAACGGCAATGCATATAGCTGCTTATAAAATTTTAGTCGAATCAACAATTCCCGGCATAAAAAAACTTCGGGATACACTGGCGAAGAAAAGTAAAAAATACATGAAGGTTGTGAAGATTGGCAGAACGCATTGTATGGATGCTACCCCGCTTACAGTAGGGCAGGAATTCAGTGGTTATGTTTCGCAACTGGATCATGGATTGAGAGCTATTAAAAATACTTTGTCTCACCTGAGTGAGCTGGCACTGGGTGGCACTGCTGTTGGTACAGGAATAAACACTCCGCCGAAATATGCAGAGAAAGTTGCGAAGCAAATTGCAAAGCTTACCGGCCTTCCATTTAAAACAGCAGAAAATAAATTTGAGGCATTGGCTGCACATGATGCAATTGTTGAAGCACATGGCGCCTTAAAAACAGTTGCGGTTAGTTTAATGAAAATTGCCAATGATATCCGTTTACTTTCTTCGGGCCCACGCAGTGGCATTGGAGAACTTTTTATTCCTGATAACGAACCCGGCTCATCCATCATGCCGGGAAAAGTAAACCCTACACAGTGCGAAGCATTAACGATGATTGCAGCACAGGTAATGGGCAATGATGTGGCGATAAATATTGGTGGCGCCACCGGGCATTTTGAACTCAATGTTTTTAAACCCGTAATGATTTATAATTTTCTGCACAGTGCAAGGCTGATTGGTGATGGTTGTGTTTCGTTTAATGATAAATGTGCGGTGGGCATTGAACCTATCGAAGCTAATATCAAAAAGCATGTTGACAACAGTTTGATGTTGGTTACATCTTTAAATACGAAGATCGGTTATTACAAAGCCGCTGAGATTGCACAGAAAGCACATAAAGAAGGAACAACTCTCAAAGAGATGGCGGTGAAATTGGGTTATGTTACCCCTGAGCAGTTTGATGAGTGGGTGAAACCAGAGAATATGGTGGGTAAGATTTGATCAAACAATTTTTCTTTTCATCGCTTTTACGACTGCCTCTGATTTGGAGTGCACATTCAGTTTTTCATAGATAGTTTTAATATAGCCTCTTACTGTTTCAATGCTGATAAAACACTTATCCGCAACCATTTTATAACTCATTCCTTCCACAAGACATTTTAAAATTTCCTTTTCCCTTGCAGAAAGATTAAAAACATTTCCGGAGGCGGTTGATAGATTTTCCCGGAACATGTGCATTACTTTAAGTGCAATCGCCGGCGTCATGGGTGCTCCGCCATCATAAATCTCTTTTATTGCACTCAATATCTCATCGGGTGGAGTGTTTTTTAAAATATATCCTTCCGCCCCATTACAGACGGATTGAAAAACCTTATCATCATCTTCAAAAACAGTTTCCATTAAAATTTTTAAATCCGGAAATTTTTCTTTGATCAACCTTACCGCTTCAATTCCGTTTAAGCCGGGCATTTCAATATCCATCAGCACAACGTCCGGCTTTGTTTCTTCAACGTTTTCCAACACATGTTTGCAATTAGAAAATGCCCCGCCACAAATAAACCCTTCGCTTGAATCAATCAGGTTAAACAGGCCCTCACGCAATTGAGTATTGTCTTCAAATATGGTAACACGGATATTTTTCATGTTTTTAAATTTAATTCAATGCTGGTTCCCCTTCCGATTCCTGACTCTATAAAAAGAGCCGCATCAATCTCTTCAGCTCTTTTTTTCATATTGCCAAGGCCGTTACCTGTATACTCTTGTGTATTATCAAACCCTACGCCATCGTCACGGATAATGAAGGTGATGCTTCCATACTCACGGGATATGAGTATGGAAGCATGTGCTGCCTTCGAATATTTTACAAGATTGTTTAGTGCTTCTTTGAAGATAAGATAAAAATTCCGGCGGATCTCCATTGGCAGTTTTATACCGGATAAATTTTCGTCGGCACTAAAACTACATTCAATTTTTTTGGCTTTTAAAAGATTATAGGACAGCGAACGCATCCGGAAAATGATCTTATCGAGGCTGTCATTATCCGGGTTGATGGACCAAACAATATCACTCATTGAATCCACAATTTTTCTTGAGCTTTCGCCGATCATCTCTAAGGCCTGGTCTCTTTTAGTGCTGTCTTTTTTTGCTACTTCACTGAAAACCGAAATACTATTAAGTGTTGAACCAATATCATCGTGAAGATCGGTTGCAATTTTATTCCGGATCCTTTGCAATAAAAGTATTTGACCAATACGGTAACGATAAAATGAATATAAAACTGCGACTACTGCCATCACAACTAATATTCTGAACCATGCGGTTTGCCAAAAAGGAGGGGTGATAATAATTTTTATTTCAGCAGGTACATCGTTCCAATGGCCATCATTGTTACTGGCTTTTACTTTGAAGACATAATTACCCGGTGCAAGGTTGGTATAATTGGCAAAACGCCGGGATGCACCGGTAATGATCCAGTCTTTATCATAGTTCTCCAGCATGTATGCATATTGATTTTTTCCCGGGTGAATAAAGTTGAGAGCAACAAAAGAAAAAGAAAGAATATTTTGCTTGTAACTCAGCTTTAGTTCTTTGGTAAACTCAATAGAGACTTTTAATACACTCCCTGAATCAGCGGCAGTAACAGGTTTATTCATTAAATTAAACCCGGTAATATAAACCGGCGGGCTAAACTGGTTATCCTGCCATTCCCTTGTATTTAAATAAAAGAACCCTGCTGCGCTGGTAGAGAAATACAAAATACCTTCCTCGTCTTTGTGAGCTCCTAAAAAAATCAGGTCGTTGGATGGTAAACCATCGCTGATATCATAATTGCGGAAATTTATTTTTACATTTTTATCAAAAGGATTCTGAGGCAGATTGCAAGTGGCAAGACCATTGTAAGTTCCCATCCAGGTTTTACCATCATTATCATTTATCATACTTACAACGGTATTACTAGGAAGCTTATCCTGCATCGTAAATGTTTTGAATATTTCTTTTGAAGGATCAAATACATTTAGTCCGCCACCCACAGTACCTACCCATATGAATCCATTATTATCTTCATAAAGAGGCCAGGTTATATCATTACTTATTGTGTTGGGATTGGATGACCGATGCCGGAAAATTTTAAATGTTTCTGTTGCAGGGTTAAATTGTATCAACCCTCCATGCCAACTGCCTATATAGATAGTTCCGGTTGACGCCTTTAACATCTCCTGCAGGTAATTGGTGCTTAGTATATTTTCTTTGGTGTTTCTTTTGTATTTTTTTAAAATTTTACTAAGAGGATCATATAGATAAAGTCCATCTCCGTAAGTTGATATCCAAATTAAGCCATTATTATCCTCAGCAATGCTAATGGCATAAGTTGCATTGAAAGAATTGGAGTCACTCTCACCGGGACGAAAGTAACGATGCATTTTTGTGCCAGGGTCATACATCACCAATCCATTGAAAGTGCAAAACCAAAAATTGTTTTTGCTG
>JANPEU010000543.1:0-6247 GCA_031423175.1 Bacteroidota bacterium | reverse complement strand
GTAAATGATGGATATGCTGATTATGTGCCGGTATTCCTTAGCGATATTCCTGAGCTTTTTAAACAAAAAATTTTACCGATTGATGTGGCCATTGTTCAGGTTTCTGTTCCTGATTCACACGGATACTGTTCGCTGGGTGTTTCTGTGGATGTAGCGAGAGCAGCAGTAAATACTGCCAAATATGTAATTGCCCAGGTTAATCCGAATGTACCCAGAACACATGGCGATGGATTGATACCGGTTGACCGTTTTCACAGTATGGTTTATCATGAAGCACCGCTGTATGAAGTAAATTTCAGTGAAAAGGTTTCAGAAAGGGAAATAAAGATTGGTAAGTTTATTTCTGAACTTATTGATGACAGAAGCACACTTCAAACAGGGATTGGTGCTATACCGGATGCTGTTTTAAAGTCGCTTCACAATCATAAAGATCTTGGCGTGCATACAGAAATGTTTTCGGATGGGTTGATTGATTTAATTGAAAAAGATATTGTAAATAATAAATACAAAAGAATTCATCCTAATAAAACCGTAACCGGTTTTGCATTAGGATCAAAAAGGCTATACGACTATGTGGATGATAATCCCGCATTTGCTTTTCTTGATATTGATTATGTAAATGAGACTTCAGTTATCCGGCGCAATCCGAAAGTGGTTGCCATTAATAGTGCTATTGAAGTAGATATTACGGGTCAGGTTTGTGCTGATTCAATTGGATGTTATCAATTTTCCGGTGTAGGCGGGCAGATGGATTTTATGAGAGGTGCTGCTTTAAGTGAAGGAGGTAAACCGATCATTGCATTACCATCAAGAACTGATAAAGGAGTTGCAAGAATAGTTCCCATGTTAAAGCCGGGTGCCGGAGTTGTTACCACAAGAGCTCATGTACATTACGTAGTTACTGAATATGGCGTTGCTTATTTATTTGGAAAAAATTTACGGCAACGTGCAAAAGCGTTGATCAATATTGCACATCCCGATGATAGAGATATGCTTGAGCGAAGTTGTTTCGAACGGTTCAAAATTTTTTAATAGACTCGTATTATACCAATTTGATTTAATCTTTAATCCAAAAAATCCATTATAATACCGAGAGCAGAAACGACTTTCATTTTGGACTAAATTGTATGGCGATTCGGTATTACAGGTATAGATAATAATCTTGCAGCAATTTCGCAAACTCTTCAGTGTATAGCTCCCGTTCATCTTTAATAGAAATTTCATCAAAAATTATTTCTTCATTATAATTGCTGTTTATTTTTCCTTTTAATAGAATACGGAAATAATCATGATTTACCGATTGGCGCACCAATAGGATTTGAATAATATTTAGCTGGCTTTTCTCCATTAACATTTTTATTTCACTTTCTCTTTTATAAGGGAGCAGTAGGAAAAAAAAACCATCGTTTGATAAATTATTTTTTATTGCCCAAAGTAATTCTTCCAGTTTCAGGCTATCGCTGTGGTGTGCTGTATTTTTTTTTGACGAATCTGATTTTAATTCATTTTCATAAAAAGGCGGATTGCTGATGATAATATCATATTTTTTTCCTGGATGGTAGTTCCTGATATCGGTATTGATAATATTAATTTTGTTTTTAAAGTGACATGACTCTACATTTTCCAATGCCTGTGAAGCAGCATCTTCATCTATTTCAATCGCATCAATTTCTGCATTACATTTTTGAGCAAGCATTAATGAAAGCAGACCGGTACCGCACCCAATATCAAGAACTGTCTCAATTTTTTTCTTATTAGAAAAATTAGCTTCAGTCAAATTCCCAATTCCGAATCCCAAATTCCTGACTTCTTCAGCAACCCATGCTCCGAACAAGCTTGCATCTGTGGTCACCTTCATGCCACATTTATCCTGGTGAATTATAAATTGTTTAAAACGAAAAAATGAATTCGACATATACCAAAATTACAACTGTAGATTGGCTATTGCTTATTTTAATTGTGCTATGTATTGATGATATCCGGCAATAGCAATCATTGCTGCATTATCTGTACAGTATTCAAAGTCGGGTATAAAACAATTCCAGTTATATTGTTTTCCAACTTCATAAAATGCTCTTCTTAAACCACTGTTAGCTGATACCCCGCCGGCTAAGCAAATTTCTTTTATCCCTGTTTTTACAGATGCTTTTTTTAATTTGTTTAAAAGGATAGTTATAATCCGTTGTTGTACCGATGCGCAGATGTCCGCAATATTTTCGTTAATAAATTTTTTCTTCTCATCTTCTGATGCAAGAAATTCTTTTTTGTAGATAAGACTTTTGCCTGCATTCTGTAAAAAATAAAGAATAGAAGTTTTGACACCACTAAAACTAAAATTCAAATCAGCAATCTGTGGTTCGGGAAAATGAAAGCGGTTTGGATTTCCCTGTTGCGCATATTTATCAATCAAGGGCCCGCCAGGATAGGGCAGCCCAAGCATCTTCGCCGATTTATCAAATGCTTCTCCCGCTGCATCATCTATTGTTTCACCGATCACTTTCATTTGTGTTGGGGATTCGCAAACCACTATTTGCGTATGGCCTCCACTAACTGTTAAACATAAAAAAGGAAACGAAGGTTTTTTATCTGCAATTAAATTTGCGAGCACATGTGCCTGCATGTGATGAATAGGAATCAACGGAATATTTAATGAAAGCGAAACTGATTTTGCAAACTGTCCGCCTACCAAAAGCGAACCAATTAACCCCGGCGATTGGGTGTATGAAATACAGTCAACAGCAGACAATCGGCAGTCGGCAGTCTTCAACGCTTCTTGAACAACCGGAATAATATTTTGAATATGAGCCCGGCTTGCAAGCTCCGGCACCACACCGCCATACTGCTCATGTACTTTTTGTGTAGCAATGCTGTTTGATAAAATTTTACCATCTCTGCAAATAGCAGCCGATGTTTCATCACATGAAGATTCTATAGCTAAAATTGTATGGCTCAAAAGAAAATATTCAATAATCAATACCTGCCCGTCCGGCAGGCGGGTTCAATAAACAATAAGGAAGTGCAAACATACTTGAACATTGATTATTTTTCTTATGAAAAAATTATTTTGAGCGTATCGCCACCACCGGGTCCATACCCGCCGCTTGTGATGCTGGAATGATGCCGGCAATTATACCCACCAGTACACAAATAATAAATGTCCATATCATATTGGTAACTGAAATAAAAATTGGAAAGTCTAATACGTTTGTAAGAATCTGGGTCAGTAAAAAAACAAGCAGCAATCCAATCAGGCCGCCAACAATACATAGGAATGCTGCTTCTAATAAAAATTCGGTGAGTATAATTCCTTTTTTTGCACCAATTGCTTTTTTCAAACCGATCTGACTGGTTCGTTCACGTACACTTACAAACATGATATTTGCAACACCAAACAATCCCACAATTAAACTAATACCCCCTATTATGGCACCACCTATATTCAATCCACTGAATGCTTTACCTACAGCTGCACTAAAATCATTTATATCATTAAGTGAAAAATCATTTTCCTGCGTTGGGCTTAATTTATGAATACTCCGCATGGCACCCATCAACTCATCTTTTACTGCAACACTGCTAATGTTTGTTTTTCCTTGAACTAATATTACGGGTTGTGCACGGCGTTCGTCCATCATAGTTCTTGCTAGTCTGTAACTCATAACAATACTCTCATCAAAATTCCATCCGCCAATCATAGTCTTACCTTGCTTACGCATTACACCGGCTATCAATAATTTTTTCCCTCTTGCGTCAATCAATTTGCCAATTGCCAGTTCTGCAACTCCAAATAGTTTTTCTGCTACTGTATTCCCAATTATCAGTGCATTACTACCTGTTGCAAATTCGGCATCCGAAATATATCTGCCAAACTGCACATCTACATTTTGTATCTGATTAAACTCTTCATTGACGCCATAATAATTTATACCTGATAAATCATTATCGTTAAAACCCACTTTATCATTGGTGCTTATTTTAAAGCCAACAAATTTTGCACTGTTTGCCCGGTCTTTAATTTGTTTTACTTCCTCAAATTTAGGATTCGGCCGTTTCTGAAATTTCCACCAGGGGGCATCAGGACCGCCACCATATTCCCATTTATCGATATAAATTGTATTAGACCCCAGGGATTTTATTTCGTTTTGAATATTCTGTTCTAAACTATTTACTGTGGCAAGCACACCAATAATACAGAAGATGCCAATGGTAACACCAAACAACGAAAGAAAAGTACGGAGTTTGTTTTTCCATAATTCCTGTAGTGCCATTTTTAAGCTATTGACAACAATTTCAGCTGTATGATTAAGCATAAGCAAATTTAACTGATGCAGGTTGAGTATGGAAAGATTTTTTTTGAATGGTAAGCAATAAGAATTTTTATCATCAACTTTTCACAGCAAGGATTTTTAATACAACTGGTTAATCTAAAGAAAACCCAGGGGGATTATTAAAAATAAAATCATTCTTAGCCTTATTAGGGCTAATTCTTATTTTGAAGTGCTATACTCGGAGCAAGTTTAAGGACTGCATCTTAATCCCGGAGGGATTAAATATGAATAACCCCCGATTTTTTCGGGGGTAAGAATATTAAATAATTTGAAGGAACCCTAACGGGGTTCAATTTTCTTTTAAAGTAAAAATTTTTCGTCAAATTCAATTTCATGTTCTTTTAATAATGCTATATATTCATCTCTAAATGAAATTAGCTGATGATGCTCTTCCTGGTTCTTTACATAAGCAATTAATTTGTCTTTTTCTTTAATTGAATACGTGAATGCTCCATAGCCTTCTTGCCAATTATTGAATTGTTTAAATATTCCTTTTTCTTTAATAAAACCGGAGCTTGCTATTTTGATGTTCTTTACCAAATCAGCCAAAGCTATTGAAGGATGAAGATGCGTTAAAATATGCAAGTGATCTTCTACTCCATTTATGCGATACAAATGACATTTGTTTTTGTTTAAGATACCCCAGATGTATTTAAAAAGGGTTGGCCTGTTTTCATTTTCTAATACTTGCTCTCTTTGTTTTGTACTAAAAACAATCTGATATAAAATTTGTGTGTAAGTACTCATAGAACTTTATTTATTCAACCCCATTGGGGTTGTTTGTTTACAGTTTATAGCTTGCCCCGATTCTATCGGGGGTTATTCAAATGTAATCCCTTCGGGATTATTGAAGGGTAATAGCCTAAAAAAAAGAATCAAAAAAAATAAAATAAATTGACAGTTTAATCATTAGCACCTCAAAATAAGAATTAGCCCTTATTAGCTGCATCTAAAACAATTTCCCTAAGTTTACGCAGTTATGAAAAAAGCGTTTCTTCAATTGCATCTTTCCATCTTTCTTGCAGGTTTTACAGGCATATTGGGGTTGTTGATAAAATTAAACGAAGGCTTATTGGTTTGGTACCGGTTATTGTTTACATCAGTTACCATGTGGATTCTTTTTAGCCTTACTAAAAAACTAAAACGAATTCCAGTATCGGATATGTTGAAATTAGCTGGTATTGGATTTATAGCTGCCCTTCATTGGATCGCTTTTTATGGGTCTATTAATTATGCAAATGTTTCAGTAGCCTTAGTTTGTTTTTCCGCAGTTGGTTTTTTTACAGCATTGCTTGAGCCGCTACTATTGCGAACAAAAATAAAATGGATTGATGTACTGTTGGGCCTGGTTGTTATTGCCGGCATCTATCTTATTTTTCATTTTGATCCAAAATATAAAATTGGAATTATATTAGGAGTTATCTGCGCTTTGCTTATGGCTTTTGTTATTATTAATATCCGCCAATTTGTGCAACGTATCAATACCGAAACGGTACTCACCTACCAATTGAGTGGAGGATTTATTGCACTTACAGCGGTTATGCCGATCTATCTTTATTATTTTCCTACTGAAAAACGATTGCCAACTTTAGAAGATTTTGGATGGCTGATTGTACTAGCATGGTTTTGTTCTGTATGGGCATTTAACTTATCAGCAGTTGCATTAAAAAAACTTTCGGCATTCACGGTCAACCTAAGTTTCAATTTGGAACCTGTCTATGGGATTTTGCTCGCTTTTGTTTTTTTTGGCGAAAATAAAAACCTGAGCAAATGGTTTTACATTGGCTTTGCATTAATTGCAGCATCGTTAGCTGTACATGTTATTTTAATATTAAAAGAAGAGCGAAGAAAAAAAAGCAGACAATCCGCAAAACCAGGTGTATAAAGTATGAACGAAAAAATAGTAGATGGAATTAAAC
>JANPEU010000542.1:0-7330 GCA_031423175.1 Bacteroidota bacterium | reverse complement strand
TATCAAGTATAGTAGCAAATGCTTTTGTTATTTTTTGTGCCCGTTGATCAAAACTTCCGGCACAGCCTACCCAAAAAAGTATATCCGGCGATTTGCCCTGGGCAACTAACTCTGCTACGCTTGGTACATGCATATTCTTTTCTTTTTTTATAATAACAATATTACAGAAAACAAATTGTTTATTACCACCCACCCGAGAAGATTGCGGCTAATATTGCAATAATAACTATAGTGCCTATTACCATCAGACCAAGCGTTACCCAGCCTAGAATTACAGCAGTCTTTGCATTTTTATCATTTTTGTCTTCCTTCAAAACTTTATTGCCCATAATAATTGCTATAATAGCAAGCGGTATAGCAGCCATCCAGGAAAAAAATAATAAAGGCGATAATAATAGTGCCCCTGCACCAAAAATACCCATCATCAGTGCAGTTTTTCCTTTGTCTTTTTCTACATGCGGATTTTTATAACTAAGCTCTTTTTTTATTTTCCATTGATAAATTTTTATACCAATCTTTTCTTTCAATCTTAATTTTCTAGCTATTAATTTTTCAATTTCTTTTATTTTAAGTTTAGAAATGTAAGAAACCATTTCAACAGATAAAGTAATCGTTGCCGGGTTCTTATCTGGGGTAATAGAGATGGACGGAGATGATGTTGCAAAAGCGGAAATAAATAATAACAACATGGGAAAAGCTAGCAATGTTATTTTTTTCATTCAGATGGTTTAAGTAGTTATTAATAAAAATAGGACAATTAAATAAAGGGTTATGTTGCTTTCACTCTTATTTTTGTTTTTCTCATGCGAATAAAAAAAATTTTTGAACGCCTCACCAATTGGGAACTCTGGAATTTTTATGTACTGTATTTTCCATTGGGCTTTGTCTGGCTTTGGTATTGTATTAAAAGCCGTGCCACCTGGTTTTTTAGTTCTTCCAATCCCACAATTACTTTCGGGGGTATGGAAGGTGAGGGGAAAAAAGAAATGTATGATCAGTTACCACCGCAACATGTACCCCGAACTATATTTATTTTGCATGATTTGCATTTTGATGAAGTAAAGAATAGAATAACTGAAGCAGGTTTTAAATATCCGTTTATTGTTAAGCCCGATATTGGTATGAAAGGAATTCTTTTTCGGAAAATTGATACAGAAGATCAGTTAAAAAAATATCATGATCGGATTCCGGTTGAGTATATTATTCAGGACCTGATTTTGCTGCCCGTTGAAGTAAGTGTTTTTTATTACCGCCATCCTGCAGAAAAAAAAGGAACCGTAAGCGGTTTTATTCATAAAGAATTATTACATGTGGTAGGGGATGGAAAAAATAATCTGGAAGATTTAATAAAAAATTATTCCAGAGCAAAATATCGCTACGATGAGATGAAACACAGGCATGGACATCGGTTTGAACGGGTTATTCCCCTAAATGAAATTTTTTATCTCTCTTATGCCGGCAATCATAACCGGGGAGCACATTTTACCAACCTGCATAAAGAAATAGACGATCAGCTTCACCAGGTGTTTGATCATTTGTTTGAATACAATAATCAATTTTTCTATGGCCGATACGATATTAAGACAACTTCCATTGAAGATTTAAAGCAAGGAAAGAATTTTCAAATTTTAGAATACAATGGATGTGGAGCTGAACCCAATCATATCTACGATTGTGGCATGAGCCTCGGTGCAGCATACAGCGAAATATTAAAACATTGGAAAGCATTATATGAAATAAGTAAGTATAATAATAAAAACGGCGCACCTTATTGGTCTTTTATGAAGGGCTATCGTTTTCTTCAGGAATCTGCAAAACATTTTAAATTGCTGGAAAAATTTGATTGATACGAGCATTAAAAAATAAGAACTTCGTGTAACTGTCATTTAACTTACAAAACATTCATACTCCCTGAAATAATTTTGTACTAAATTGATGCCACCTTAAACTTATAAAATGAAAGCACAAACTATTCTTATTTGGGCAGCCAGAATTATCGCTGCAGCTATCTTATTACAAACTTTATTTTTCAAATTTACAGGGGCAGAAGAATCGAAATATATTTTTACCCAGCTGGGTGCCGAACCGTGGGGAAGAATTGGTAGTGGGGTAGTGGAGTTAATAGCATCTATTTTAATACTCATTCCAAAAACCACATGGGTAGGTGCATTGATGGGCTTGGGAACAATGACAGGTGCAATCCTGTCTCATATTTTTATATTGGGAATTTCTGTAAAAAATTCGGATGGTACTGAAGATAGCGGCCAGCTTTTTATTTATGCGTTAATTGTTTTTATAGCATGTACTTATTTGGTTTGGGTAAATAGAAAATTAATTCCCATACTAAAAAATATTTTCTAATTCTAATTTCGGATGATAAGTTTTTAAGCCCTTACATTTATTTGATGGGGCTTTTGTATTTTCGTCTTATGCCCCCACTTGTGAAAATATTTTTTGTCGGAATGATGGTGAGTTTTCTCGGCTCATTGCCCTTGGGTACATTGAATGTGGCTGCCATGCAGATTTCTGTTTCAGAAGGTATAATCCAGGCAATACTGTTCTCCGTAGGGTCATTAATTGCTGAAATCATTTATGTGCGAATTTCATTAGTGGCCATGGATTGGGTGAGGAAGCAGGAATTATTTTTTAAAATACTGGAATGGGTAACCTTGCTTATTGTACTTGCTTTGGCAGGGTTTAGTTTTTATGCGGCTTTAAATCCCAACGAACATGAAAATAAAATTTTAAGCAGTCAACTGCCAAAAATTATATTAGGATTTACAATGAGTGCATTGAATCCCGTACAAATACCATTTTGGTTTGGATGGAGCACGGTACTGTTCAGTAAAAAAATTCTGCTTCCTCAAAACAATCATTATAATTCTTATATTATTGGTATTGGAATCGGAACTTTTATCGGTAATCTTGTTTTTATTTTCGGTGGTCAGATTATTGCCGACCGGATAAATAATAACCAGCATATTTTAAGCTGGATAATCGGTAGCATATTTTCCATCACAGCATTATTTCAGATCTGGAAGATGATGCGCAAAAAAGATGTGATGCATAAGATTGAGCACCCCGAAGAAATAACACATGGTATGGAGGACCGGCTGGAGAAAATAGTTGATGAAGCAGACAAAACATTCGGTAAAAATTAAAAATAAATTTTATGCCAATCAGAGATGCACTCATACCTGAGTATGAAATGGAATTGAAAAATACCCGTAAAATGCTGGAAAGAGTTCCCATGGAAAAAGCTGACTGGAAACCACACGAAAAATCCATGAGTCTTGGCAGGCTTGCAATCCATGTGGCAGAAATACCGAATTGGATGACCGTAACATTAACTACCGATGAGCTGGATTTTGCGAAAGGATATACTAAAACAAAGGCTGATACGAAAGAAGAGTTATTAAAAGTGTTTGATGACTATGCTGCTATAGCAATGGAAGATCTGAAAAAAGCTACTGACGAAACATTTCTTGGAAACTGGACTATGCGAAATGGCGATCACATTTATTTTACAATGCCAAAAGTTGTTGTTGCAAGAAGTTTTGCTATGAATCATTTATATCATCATCGTGCACAGTTATCCGTTTACCTCCGGTTACTCGATATTCCAGTTCCGGGTATGTACGGGCCTACAGCAGATGAACCTTCCATGTAAAATAGTTTACTAAAAAATAATTATGACTCAGCAACTGAAGCCGGCACTTGGATTAAAACTAGTCGTTGTATTTGCTATTGCAAATATTCTTGGGTCAGGTGTATATAAAAAAGTTGCACCCATGGCGGATACTTTACATTCCTCCGGATGGGTGTTGATTGCCTGGGTGATTGGTGGCATCATTAGTTTGTTTGGTGCATTAAGTTATGCCGAAGTTGCAGGTCTGCTGGCAGATACTGGAGGCGATTATACTTATTATAAAAAAATTTACAACCGGTTTTTTGCATTTCAGTTTGGCTGGTCAACATTTTCAATACTTCAGACAGCATCTATATCTTCATTAGCTTATGTTTTTGCACAATCGCTCAGCAGTATTGTTGATTTACCACCTATGCTCACATCACTTGCTGATTTTAATATTGCTGAAATATTTTATCCCTTCAAAGGTTTCAATATAAAATTTACAGCCATAGTACTTATTTTTTTACTTACCTGGGTTAATAGTAAGGGCTTAAAAACAGGTGCATGGATGGGAACAGGATTATTGTTGTTGGTATTTATTGGTTTATTTATCATCATTGGTTTTGGTCTTACAAGCAGTCATGCTGATTTAAGTATGGCTTTTAATATGGATACCGTGAATAATCAACCGGTAACATTCAGCGCTATGTTTACGGCCATGCTTGCGGCTTTCTGGGCTTATCAGGGCTGGGCTTCAGTTGGTTTTATTGGTGGCGAAATTAAAAACAGTAACCGCAATATTCCCCGCGGAATAACCATCGGTATTTTTGTTGTGATTGGGTTGTATCTGCTGGTAAACACAGCTTATCTTTCTTTATTACCAATTGAAACACTTCAACAGGTAAAAGCTTCGGGTAATGGCATTGCAGCTATTGAAGCTGTAAAAGTTTTTTGGGGAAGGAATGGTGAAATATTTATTGCTATACTTATTTTGATAACAACGTTGGGTTGCACGCATGCAACCATTATAACAAGTTGCCGGGTGTATTATGCAATGGCAAAAGAAGGAATGTTTTTTAAAAGCGTTGCCGTATTGAACAGGCATTCTGTACCAGGCAATTCATTATTATATCAGTGCATCTGGGCAAGTGTATTAATTATGTCCGGAACATTTGATCAACTGACCGACATGATCATATTTGCTGTATTTGTTTTTTATGGTGCAACAGCATTGGGTGTTTTTGTTTTACGCAAAAAAATGCCGGATGCACCAAGGCCCTATAAAGTTTGGGGTTACCCGATTGTACCTGCCATTGTTATTATTTTTTCTGCAGCACTTTTTATTAATACAATTATAATACAACCAAGAGAGGCAGGAATTGGGATGGCATTAATGCTTACGGGAGTGCCCATGTGGTTTTGGTTTAGAAGGAAAAAACCAGGTGGTTGAATCTCATCTGGAAAGTCACTTGCATTAACTAATTTTAAGAAAAATTAAAAAAGGTTGAAAATTTTTTTTCAACGATTATTCTTTCCGCTTTTATACCTGCACATTATAATTGTATTTGGTATTGCAGGTTATATCATATTGGAAAAATATACGCTGGTGGAAGCTGTCTATATGACCACACTCGCTATTACAACAGTCGGTTTTCGGGAAGTAAAAACATTGAGTACCGAAGGCCAATTATTTACCGTGATATTGCTGATAATTAGCTGGGCATCTCTTGCCTTTATATTGGCACGGTTGACCCAGTTTGTAATCAGTGGTGAGATTAATCAATATTTTAAAAACCGTAAGCTGATGCAAACAATTGATAAACTTAGAAACCATGTGGTGATCTGTGGTTTTGGCCGTAATGGCAGGCAGGCAGGCTGCAAGAACATTGCAGGTGCATAATGAAACGTTTGTAGTGATAGAAAAAAACCCTGAGGCACTGGAGGATTATCAGAAAGAGCATCCGGAAGTTTTATTTATGTTGGGTGATGGCACAGATGATGAATACCTGAAAAAAGCCGGTATTGAAAAAGCTAAAGCATTGATTACGGCATTACCTGCCGATGCAGATAATGTATTCATCGTATTATCTGCCCGTGCTCTTAATCCTGGCATACAAATAATAAGCCGTGCAAGTGATAGTAATACCATGCCCAAATTGAAAAAAGCTGGTGCAGATAATGTTATACTTCCGGATATAATTGGCGGAACGCATATGGCTACCTTAGTTTCCAAACCGGATGTAATTGAGTTTATTGACTACTTGTCTGGTGAAGAAGGTGAGAGTATCAATGTGGAATCGGTTCCATACAATGAATTGCCGGATCATATCAAAGGAAAGTCATTGAATGATGTGATGGATTGGAAAAAGACAGGTGTGAATTGTATTGGAATTAAAAATGACGAAGGAAAATTTGTAATTAATCCTCCAGCTGATACCATTATAACAAAAGGAATGAAAGTGATTGTACTGGGAACAAAACTACAGATTGAACGGATGAAATCTAATCTTGATAAATAATCAGGATTAAAAGCGGTAACCGGCAGACAAAGAAGGGATAACTCTTCCTCCTTCATCTTCATCCAATGAATTAAACTCTTTGGTTATTTTTTTTGTAAAGCCGTAGCCAATGGATGGCGATGCAAAAAAAGTTTTATTTTTTGAAAAGAGTAAGTGGTAACCAACTTCTGCCATCGGTGTACATACCAAACTGTTCAAATTTGTTTTTCCATCAAAATTTACAAAGGCGAATAAAACTCTTGCTCCTGCAAAAAGATTTCCACCGGTGCCATTACCAAATCCATAACGATAGCCAGCATACATACCAATACCTCTGCTGCCGCCATAACTATTTTTTGTAGGAAGGATATAGGTAAGCCCGATGCTCCAGCTACTTTTGCCGGGATATTTTTCGTATCGAACTCCTGCGGTACCACTGTTATATCCTTGTCCGATACTACGCATATATTCTGCTCCGAACTCAGAAGGCTTTTGAGAAAAGCAATGATTGCTGAATACAAAAAACAGAATGATGGATAAAATAATTTTAAACATATAGCACACTAACGAAAAAAAAGTGAAAATATTTTTTCAATCAATCCACAATAAAAAGTTTACAACCCGAAATTGTAGATGTGCGGTGAGCTTCACAATTATCGCCAACAAAATAGGTCATACCTGCAGTGAGAGTTTCAATTTTTCCATTATCCAGTTCAGTTTTCATTTCGCCTTCCAGGCAAAGAATAATATGCCCTTTGCGACACCAGTGATCGGCTAAATAGCCTGGTGAATATTCTACTTTTCGTATCCGGATTTCATTCATTCGAAATACTTGCCAGTATGCAACACCTGTTTCACCTTTATGTTCTTCTTTGGGAATGGAAGACCAATTGAGAGTTTGAAAAGGGAAAGATGGGATATTCAATTTAAAAAAATTTAAGTAGGTAATTAATTCTTCATTTCTTCTACCCACTTATCCCGGTCATCCGGCGAAAATTTCCATGGGGCAAAATTATTTTCTACGTTGCTAAACATGGCATTCCATTCCTGCGGAGCATTGCTATCTTCCATAATGAGTGAACGACGCAATTCCAAAATTATATCAAGCGGAGAAATAGAAACGGGGCATTCCTGTACGCAGGCATTGCAGGTAGTGCAGGCACGCAACTCTTCAACAGTTATATAATTAAACAAATTTTTT
>JANPEU010000541.1:0-8931 GCA_031423175.1 Bacteroidota bacterium | reverse complement strand
GTGACAAAAATAGGGAACTGTTTATGTAATTATTCTTTCGGCTGCATCCTCATAAAAAATAAATATTATGCAGAAACTATTTTTCGCCATGGGTATATTAGCAGTTATAAATGTAAAAGCACAAAATTTAGGCGATACCGCCAGCGGCGAAGCAGAAATTTCCAATGCCACCGTGTATTTTGGTTACGGTGCCGAACTTACCCATCAATCAAAAATCAGAATTAACAGCAACACAAAAGTAATTGTGATAAATCAATTAGGAACAAATGTGGATTTAAACAGTCTTCAAATAAGTGTTCCGGAAGATGTGACTTTACTTTCTCATCGTTACAACCTTTTTACCCCTATTGCTCCGGTTTTTATAAAACCCGAAGCTGTTGTAATAAAAGAAGACAGTATAGAACAACTTCGAAATGATATTAGCCGGATTGAAAACCAAATTGTAATAGAGCAGGAAGTTTTACAAAAAACAGGAACATTGATTGAAGCAACATTTAACAATACGGGTAATAAAACGGTAACAAGTGCCGAAGTGTTGCGGTTAGTGGAGTACTATAATTCAAAAATTGAAAAAGCAAGAACGAATATTTATAATCATCAGCAAAGCAAAAATCAATTTGTAAAAAAAATCGATGGAATAAAAAAACGGATTGTGGCTTTAAGTACTGCTCCATTTTTTAAACAAAAATCGTATGGTCAGATTCTGTTGCAGGTTATCTGTAAAAAAGCCGGGGAGATTCCTGTTTCCATTTCTTACTATACACATAATGCAGGCTGGGTACCTGTATATGATATCCGGGTAAATTCAAAAACCAATAAAGTAAAACTGATTTACAAAGCATCGCTTACTCAAACCACAGGTATTGATTGGAAAAAAACAAAACTCACGTTAAGTACAGGTACGCCCAATTTCGGCGCTGCTGCGCCAGTTCTTACTCCTTGGTTTCTTCAATTATATGTACCGGAATTATATAATGATTTGCGAAGCCGGGCAGCCGGAATTAATGCAAGTAGAAATTCAATTCAATCTATGAAAGACGATAAACAATTAAATGAAGTTGTAGTAACTACGGCTGAGGGATACGGTATAAAACGAAAAGCAAAAGAATTGGGGTATTCAACAATTGATCCCAGTACTATAAGCGACTATACAACTTTAAATGAAGGACAACTGAACACAAATTTTGAAATTGATTTACCGTATGATATAGAAAGTGATGGAAAGATGAACAGCATTGCTATAAAAGAAGAAGAGATTACTTGTATTTTAAAAAATTATGCAATTCCAAGAGTGGATAAAGAAGCCTATCTGCTTGCTGAATTGGCGGACTGGCAAAACCTGGACCTGTTACCCGGCGATGCAAATATTATAATGGATGATACCTACATTGGAAAATCTTTAATTGATCCAAACACAATCGCAGATACACTGAACTTATCACTCGGAAAAGATAAAAGGGTGGCAGTGAAAAGATCAATGGTAAAAGAATTAAGCAGTCTAAAGACAAGCGGCAGCACCACTAAACAAAGTTTTACATATGAGCTGATCGTAAAAAATAATAAACAGACAGATATAAATTTATTATTGAAAGATCAATATCCATTAAGCAATATTAAAGAAGTGGAAGTAAACCTGGAAGAAAGTGGAGATGCAATGGTGAATAATGAAACTGGTGTGATTACCTGGAAACTCAACCTGAAACCGGGGGAAAGCAAAAAAGTTCATTTTTCTTATACGGTAAAATATCCGAAGGATAAAAAGATTGTGAACCTGAAATAAAGGCTAAGAGAAGAAAAAAGAGAAATGGAGAAAAAAGAGTTTAGAATTCAGTTTCCGTTTTTTGTTAGCATTTCAATTTCATCTTATTTAAAAATAAATGCAATTACAAAAGAGGGAAAGAGTACAAATAACTCTTTCCCTCTTTTTCACTTTTTTCTTCTCTTAGCTTACATTTGCCCCCATGCGAAAACTTTCAATGGAAGAACTGGGCCGTAAGTCTGTTGATGAATTTAAACAATCAGAAAAAACACCGGTTATCGTAGTACTGGAAAAAATTCGCAGCGCATATAATGTGGGCAGCGTATTCCGCACAGCCGATGCGTTTTTAATTGAAGCAATTTATATCATTGGCTATTCTGCCAAACCACCCCATAAGGAAATAAAGAAAACTGCACTGGGTGCAGAAGAAACAGTATGTTGGAAACATTTTGAAACGTCTGCAACTGCAATTCATGAGTTGAGAAAAGAAGGGTATAAAATATTTTCAATAGAGCAAGCGGAGAACAGTTTAAAGCTTCAGGCAATAAATTTTAAACCAGAAGAAAAGATTGCAATTATTTTTGGAAATGAAGTAACCGGTGTAGACCAATCCACAATTCTTTTAAGCGATGGCTGCATTGAAATACCTCAATTGGGGATGAAACATTCGTTGAATATTGCAACAGCAGCGGGAGTAGTATTATGGGAATTAGTGAGAGGAAGAGTATAAAAAAATATTTTTATATTTTAGAGGTGGTCGCAATCTGCGACCACCTCTAAACGAGATAAAATGACTAAAAAAACTATTATACCTTCAGAAAAAATTGACAGGGCTATTCTGGTTTTAAGAAGCAAGCGGCTAATGCTGGATGCAGACCTGGCAATCGTTTTTGGAACAACCACCAAAAGAATTAATGAAAGAGTAAGACGTAATCTTGACCGCTTTCCACATGATTTTCTTTTTCAATTAACAGACAAAGAAAAAGAGTGGGTGGTCGCAAATTGCGACCACCTTAGCAAATTAAAATATTCGCCAGTTAATCCTTATGCGTTTACTGAACATGGCACTATCATGGTAGCTACCTTATTAAATACACCTGTTGCCGTAGAGGCGAGTGTTGCTGTTGTAAGGGCATTTATAAAACTCAGGGAAATTTTAATGAAGGATAAAGATCTTTCAAAACGATTGAATGATCTGGAAGCAAAATATGATTCACATTTTAAAATTGTTTTTGACGCAATCCGCAAGCTGATGCAGACACCACAGCCTGCAAAAAGAAACAGGATTGGATACAGGCGATCCACAGACAATGATTAATAGGATATATATAATTAAATTGAACATTGAGCATTTATTATGATTAAAGTAAAAAGTTATTTAAGCCTTATAAAATTTGCACATACAATTTTTGCATTGCCATTTGCAATCATTGGATTTGTTTTGGGAACAAGCAGTCTTACAAGAATTCCTTGGGTAAAAATTATGTCATCGATGATTGAAACTCCCTTGCAAAAGACCAAGGTTTTTTTATATCATCATTATTATATTTTTTTTCTCGTAATCCTTTGCATGGTCTTTGCCCGCAGCGCTGCTATGGCATTCAACCGTTATCTGGATAAAAATTTTGACTCAAAAAATCCAAGAACAGCAATTCGGGAAATTCCTTCAGGAATTTTAAAAGCAAATAATGTTTTGCTGTTTACAGTTATCAATTGCCTGTTATTTATTAGCTGTACTTTTTTTATTAATAAACTTTGTTTTTATCTTTCACCGGTTGCATTGGCTGTTGTATTGGGTTATAGTTATACAAAACGTTTTACACCGCTTTGTCATTTAATACTTGGATTGGGTTTAAGCCTCGCACCCATCGGTGCTTATATTGCTGTTACAAATCAGTTTTCTTTATTGCCAGTTGTTTTTTCAGTCATTGTTTTATTTTGGGTAAGCGGCTTCGATATTATCTATGCATTGCAGGACGAAGAATTTGACAAACAAAATAAACTGTATTCAATACCAGCGGTATTAGGTAAGAAAAATGCTTTAGTCGTTTCAAGAGCTTTACATTTCATAAGTGCATCAAGTGTCGTGTTTGCAGGTTGGCTGGGAAGTTTTGGCTTATGGTATTGGATAGGTGCAGCATTTTTTTTAGCCTTATTAATATATCAGCACACACTCGTAAAACCAAACGATTTAAAAAAAGTAAACCTTGCTTTTTTTACAACCAATGGAATTGCATCAGTTGTTTTCGCCATCTTTGTTATCATCGATTTATTTATAAACTAAACTTAATGCTTCGCACAGCGGAGATAGTGGTATGCCAAGAATCATCTCAATAGATTATGGACTTAAACGCACAGGAATTGCAGTAACCGATCCATTAAAAATTATTGCTACGGGTTTAACTACTGTTGACTCAAAAACCCTGATTTCTTTTTTAAAAAATTATTTTTCAAAAGAGCAAGTAGAATTAATCATCATTGGTGAGCCAAAAAATTTGGATGACAGCGATACCCATGCCACAGCTTTAGTGGAAAAATGTATAATCGATTTACAAAAGAATTTTCCAACAATGCCAATTGTAAAAGTTGATGAACGATTCACTTCTAAAATGGCAAAGGATGCAATGATTGAGATGGGAATGAAAAAAAAGCAAAGGCGAAACAAAGCATTAGTGGACGAAATAGCAGCCACGATTTTATTACAGGAATACTTGAGGCAATTTTAGATTTAAGATTTGCGATTGCAGATTGGT
This sequence comes from Bacteroidota bacterium, assembly GCA_031423175.1. GTDB lineage: Bacteria > Bacteroidota > Bacteroidia > Chitinophagales > Chitinophagaceae > VBAR01. The sequence goes on along the minus strand of JANPEU010000541.1, from coordinate 4,419 downwards.
TTAGAGCGGTGATACCCGTATTTTTGAAAAAAAATCTAAAATCTAAAATCTAAAATCTAAAATCTAAAATCTAAAATCTAAAATCTAAAATCTACAATTTTAAATTATAATGATTTTACCCATTGTAGCATACGGCACTCCCGTTTTAAGAAAAGTCTGCAAAGACATTTTTCCCAGTCATCATGGATTGGAAAAACTAATTGCGGATATGTGGGACACCATGTATTTCAGTAATGGTGTGGGTCTGGCTGCTCCGCAGGTAAATCGTGATATCCGTTTGTTTGTAGTTGACAGTTCCCGCATTTTTGAAGGTATGGATGATAAAGAAAAAGCAACGTATCCCGATACGCCAGGGTTTAAACAGGTTTATATTAATGCACACATCGTAGAACTTACAGGAAATGAATGGAGCTACAATGAAGGATGTCTGAGTATTCCAAAAATAAGAGAAGATGTAACAAGGCCCGACACAGTTACTATAAAATTTTTAGACGAACAGTTTAACTCACATATTAAAACCTATACGGGCATAACTGCCCGGGTTATTTTACATGAGTACGATCATATTGAAGGCAAGTTGTTTATTGATTATTTAACCCCGCTGAAAAGAAAACTGATGAAGGGGAAGCTCAATGATATATCAAAAGGAAAAGTTACAGTTGATTATAAAATGGCATTTCCTAAATAATGTCTTGTTATGAAATTGGAAAGGATTTTAATAACTTTTATTATCCTCACAGTCTTCACTCAATCGAATGCTCAGCAGGATTCTTTGGAGAATGAGCATTTTGCCAAAATGGTAATACTATCTGAAGTAACCATTCGAACAGATATTAATGTTGCTAAATTTATTGAACGGGTAAAAAATGACACTTCATTTTACAAAGCATTTCGCAGTTTGCACCTGGTAGGCTTTTCCTCACTCAATGATATTTATATCCGTGACAAAAAAAAGAATGTTGTAGCATCGCTGCAAAGCAAAACAATTCAATACAGGCAAGACGACTGCCGGAAAATGGAAACAGTTTCAGAATCGGTGACTGGCGATTTTTACGACAGCGATAAAAATTATAATTATTATACAGCTGAGTTATATGATGGATTGTTTTTTACAAAAAATAAAATTTGCGGTGAAACGAATATTGTAAATGGAATTGAATTTAATCCCAGGTCACAAATGGGTTTAGCGAAACATAAACAGCAGTTGAAAATGTTATTCTTTAATCCCGGTAAAAAAATTACAGGAATACCCCTGATGGGAGATAAGATTGATATTTTTGATCCGGAACATGCGTTACTTTATGATTTTTTAATTGACTATGGGGAATATGATGGACAGTCATGTTATATTTTTTCAATCAAATCAAAAAAAGATCTTCCGGCAGCAAAAAAAGATAAAATTGTTATTGATAGTATGACAACCTGGTTTCATCCCAAAACGATGGATGTGCTAGCCCGGAATTATGATATGAGTTATGATGCAGGTGTATATGACTTTAATGTACATATGGAAGTGCAGATGACCCGGTTTAAAAATTATTTGTTGCCCAAAACAATCCGCTACGTTGGTAATTGGGATGTAGCGTTTAAAAAAAGAGAAAGAGGTTATTTTACAGCAACTCTTTTTGATTTTAAAGATTGAATTCAAATTGTTATTATCGGTTACCCGTTGTTTCCACATACTTTCTCCATTTCTGAATCAACTCACTCATGTCACCTGGTATTTCACTTTCAAAAAAAAGTTCTTTCCCCGATACAGGATGGATAAAGCCTAACGTCTTTGCATGGAGTGCATGACGGGGACATATTGCAAAACAATTTTCTACAAACTGCTTATACTTTGAATAAACCGTACCCTTTACAATTTTATCACCACCATAAAAATCATCATTGAATAAGGGATGTCCCAGGTATTTCATGTGTACACGTATCTGATGTGTACGTCCTGTTTCCAAAATGCAACTTACCAATGTGACGTAGCCAAACCGCTCAAGCACTTTATAATGGGTTATGGCATGCTTGCCATGATCACCCTCCGGATATGCTTCAAATAGTTTTCTGTAACGGAGATTGCGACCGACATGTGCAATGATCGTTCCTTCATCTTTCAGAATATCGCCCCAGGCCAATGCAACATATTGCCGCTTTACCGTATGTTCAAAAAACTGTTTGGCAAGATGCCGCATTGCCGTATCGGTTTTTGCCAAAAGTAATAAGCCACTTGTATTTTTATCAATGCGATGCACCAGGCCAAATCTGGGTAATATAGTTTCATTTACATCCGGATTTTTTTGTTGCAGATACCATGCTACACCATTCAATAAAGTACCTGTATAATTTCCACTTCCGGGATGTACCACCATACCCACTGGTTTATTTATTACCATCAAACTATCATCTTCATAAAAAATATTTAAGTCCATTTTTTCAGGAACCACATCCGTTTCATCCGGATGCATATCACTATATACAATGATTTCATCGGCAGGGCGTATTTTATAATTTTGTTTTATTGCCTTGCCATTCACCAGCACCATCGAAGCATTAATTGCCTGTTGAATTTTATTTCTAGTAGCACCTTCAATGCGGTTCATCAGGAATTTGTCAATACGGAGTGGCTCTTGTCCTTTATCAATAGTATAGGAAAAACGTTCATACAGTTCATCTGCACTGTCGTTTTCTTCTTTGATATTTTTATTTAACTCGTCGTTCATAAATTTTATTAAGCCAGCTTTTTTACTACTATCATCGTCCCTTCCGCCTTTGGCGGACTCTTGTACTGCAGAACTTTATTCGCCAATTTTCGATCAGCCCTATAGGATACTATTAGAGATTATACAGGACATTTTATTTTGAACCACAATAGGCACACCTGCCTGCCTGCCGGCAGCTACCCGTTACCCAAATTTTGTTCGGGTAAAAATATTGATGTTCTTTGACATAAACATTTGCAATGCACAAAATTACGGTAAAGGATTTTCCTCATCTTGACTTTGGAGATAAACGTCGGGACGAACGCTTTGTTTCTATACTTAATAATATTTGCAGTCAGCCAGGCAGCAGTATTCCAAAGCAAAATAAGCGATGGTATGATACGAAAGCAACGTATGAGTTTTTCAAGAATGAAGATGTGAGTGTTGAATCACTTCAAAAAACAATGATGATGTATGGAGCAAATCATGTATCCGATAAAAAGGAGCTACTCATATTGCATGACATCAGCAACATCAGCTATAATGATTTGCAGGCAGAGGGGTTGGGTTATTTAGATAATAAAGAAGGTCGCGGAATATTATGTTACAGCAGTATGGCTGTTTCTGCAGAAGGATTACCCTTATCCTTGTTATATCAGCATACATGGGTAAGACCATTAGATGAATTAGGCAAATCAGCAAAACGTAAAGTAATCAGTTTTGAAGAAAAAGAAAGTTATCGCTGGTATGAAGGAATGCAGGAGGTCAATAAACTGTTGGAACAATTTATACATAAAATTCATATTGCCGACAGGGAATCTGATATTTATGAATTGTTTTTTCATGCTTGTGAACCTAACACTGATTTATTGATAAGAGCACGACACAACCGGCAACTTTCCAATGGCAGTCATTTGTGGGACAATATTGCTTTGCAACCGGTAAATGCCAAAGTTGAACTTGATATACCTGACAAGACGGGAAAGAAAAAAATTAAAGTAGAAGCAGAGGTAAGGTATCATCAGGTGGAGATACTGCGACCAGCAAACAATAAGCATAGTTATGAGAGTGTAACATTAACTGCTGTAGAAATTAAAGAAGTAAACACAGGGGAAAAAAATGAAGAAGAAATTATTCACTGGAAATTATTAACTACATTGGAAGTGGCTAACATAACCGATGCACTACAATGTGTAAAATGGTATACGTATCGCTGGTTGATTGAACGATTTCATTATGTACTGAAGAGTGGCACTAAAATAGAAGAACTACAGTTAAAAGATGCAGTGAGTTTGCAAAAAGCAATAGCCGTATATAGTATGGCAGCATTCAGGGTAATGCAGTTGGTGTATGAATCAAGGCATCATCCGGAAGTTAGTTGTGAAGTAGTACTTACAAAAGCACAATGGAAAACTTTGTATATGCTGATTCATGAAAGTAATGAAATCCCTAAACAACCACCATCATTACAACAAGCAGTAATGTGGATAGGAAGATTGGGTGGACATTTAGGGCGAAAATCAGATGGTCCGCCGGGTTTAAAAACAGTATGGTTGGGATATCAGCAACTATGCCATGCAGCAAGTGTTTATGAATTGATGACACAAAAAATTTAGGTAAGGCATAGCTGCCGGCAGGCAGGCATCAGCTCCAAAGGAGCTGTCAAACTACAAATTGCAGATGGCAGTATTAAAGCAGAATTATTTCCGGTCCCGCATAAGGCGGG
>JANPEU010000540.1:0-2316 GCA_031423175.1 Bacteroidota bacterium | reverse complement strand
ACCCACCGGTTAAGTTGTTGTTCAAAGTCAAGTGAAATAGTGTAATTATCAAATTCTTCTTTTGCCCAATTTCCAAGGTACTCCCAGTTACGTATTAAACTTTCGTGAGTGATATCAAGTACGCTGTTCTCATTGAGTGTTTGGCTTTCGGTATCATCCAGAATAAAAGGACGAATAAATGTATTACCCGGTTCTCTGAAAATATTCAATACCGCACCAACTTCTTTAGTTTCAAATTCTGGTCTGCCAATAATATTGACAATTTCTTTCAAAGTCATCCGGTTTCTCACTGCACGGCTCTGGTCAATTTTTGTGAGACAAGTGAAAGTTGATTTTAAAATTGCTTTTGCATCTTCATCCGAAATCTTTGTTCCACTTTTCTGAGCATAATACTCTTCAGCCTGTTCAAAGAGTTTGTTTGTATGCGTATCGAGAACATTTTGCAGGTTGGGTTTATGATAGCAGGCTTTGATCTCGGGAACTAAATCTTCAAACCATTTTTTAAATCTGTCAACCTGTTCATCCGGCAATTCATTTACCGGCATACCGCCAACCATGGCGTAATGAATCAGATCCATTTCTTCTTTTCCATTATCAGCAGCATGCCATACCTGGTTCAATGCATGTTGTACAATAGGAAGTTGATCTACTCCTTCCGTTAAATCATGGATCAATCTTTCTGTCAATCTTCTTGTAATACGGTTGCCACTTAAAACTGCAGGCTCTTCAATCACCTGTTGTAATTGAGTACGGTTAAGCCGTGGTACAAAAAACTGCGAGAAACCGATATACTCCGGAAGTCCACGAAAAGCGGCACACTGCCCGATATAATCCGAACGCATGGTGAAGACTATATATATTGGCAGGTCTTCATCCAATGCAATTCGTGCCGTTTCCAATAATAAATTAAGAACAAGATTAGCATCACGGGAGGGTACGCCTTTATTATAATTTTCGGGGTTGGTGAAAAATTCTTCAAACTGATCAACAAGAATAATAAGATTAGCAGCTTCCCTTTTTAATGCAGCTTTTCCTTTATCATCGGTCTGTTGCCATGCAATTGAATTTGTATCAATATATCTTTTTGAGTTTTTATATAAATCAATGATTGCAGAGAAGCCATGATTTAATTCTGACTGAACAGTATAAGGATTGGCAATACCCAACTGCCTGGCAATGGATTTACATAAATTTTGAAAGGGTGTTCGCTCCGGTCTGAAATCGGCAACACACCACTGCGTATATTTTGATTTTAAAAAACCGGCTCTTGCATTTGGAACGATACCGGCATAGATCAGGGAAGACTTTCCATCTCCCGATGCACCGGTAAGCATTAAGAATTTATTTCGTTGCAGTTGTTCCGTAGCCTGGTCAATATCATCCTCTCTCCCTTTAAAATAAAGCGATTCTTCTTCAGTAAAGGATCTTAACCCTGTATAAGGACAAATTTGATCTTCTTCGAACATGTTGGTGGCTTACTCTTTTTTAATTTAATTTACTGTACTCTTTTTTTACTTCCATGGGAATGGTTTCTTTAGGGACTATTGAAGATGTAACACGGGGTGCTTTAAAATTACGGGCCAAATTGCTTTGAGGATCGCTTTCACCAACCAGGAACATCGGAGTTGGAGAAGAGGCACCACCCACTTGTTTCCATATCTGTTTGATAAATGGAAGAGCCCAATCTGCTGCATATTTAAAATACACTACGGCGAGTTTGCTTTTTGGAATTTGTTGTGATGACATTTCCCGGTACGAATCTTCTCCTTCCGGAAGAATATTCAGTGTCTCTACCGGAAACTCAAGGCTCAATTCATCAACAATAACCATCGCTTCCTGTTCATCCTGCTGGTTGAAGATAAAATAGATATCCGTGTCTTTGGAATCGTAAACCTTTGCATCCTGTTTCATCATGACCACCCGCATATCATCTACCAGTTGCATAGGCCCCTGGCTGTTGGAGAACATCATGTTTCTTGTAATATTATTACGGATATATTTTATAAAATTTTGTTGCGACGGTTTTACTGAACTATCGCTATTTGGGGAAAGCCAAACAAATACATTAAAGTCAGATCCTGTTGTACCGATTTTATTTTTTGCTTCCATAAACTGGTGTTGCGGAAAAGATATTTCTTCATCTGATTCGAAACGCCTTCCAAATTCACCACTCAGCATATGCAATGAGCAGACACATCTTTTCATTTCCTCTGCAGTTTTTTGTTTGAACGTTTCATCATCAGCAGGGCAGTCAACAGTAGGAAGAACATTAAAGCCTGCCTTCTGAAGAATGATAGCCATCTCTTCACGACTTTC
>JANPEU010000539.1:0-11954 GCA_031423175.1 Bacteroidota bacterium | reverse complement strand
TTTTTGTTTGTTTATAAACTGATTTGTATCTACAAATAATCCATCTTTTCCCAATGTGCCATTGATATAACGTGTAGAACTACAGGATGAAATTGCATTTCCCAGAACAGTTGCCGATAAACAAGCTGCACAACTGTTTTTTATAAATTTTCTTCTGTCCATTGTTATTATAATGATTCCAGGAATTTTATCAATTGTGTTTTCTGTTCTGCAGTAAGTTGCTGAAAATTATTTTTGCTTTGTGCTGCTTCGCCACCATGCAAAAGAATGGCGCCTTCAATTGTATTCGCCCTGCCATCATGCAATAAAAAATACTGACCTCCCTGTGAATTTTTTGATAACCCCAAACCCCAGAGTGGTGGTGTTCTCCATTCTGCAGTAGTAGCTGAACCTTCGGTGTAGCCATCATTTAATCCGGGACCCATATCATGAAGTAAGAGATCGGTATAAGGAAAAAATGTTTTATTACTTAATGCTGCTATTGATGAGCTGCCTGTTTGTAATTGCTGTGTATGACATTTTGCACATCCGCTATTAATAAATACCTGTTTCCCGCTTTGCACATCAGGATCGTTTTGATTACGTTGTATTGGCGCCTTTAATGTTTGCAGGTAAAATACAACATCATTTACTGTTTGAGTTGAGACTTCAGGATCGACTTGTAAACCAGTATATGTATCAAATGATTCAAAGGTTGATGTGATACCAATATCCTGGTTATATGCTCCGGCAGTTTGCTGTAATAGATCAAATACGCCAGCCTTTTTTCCAAACCTTCCAATATATTTTCCATTCTGCTCTGCCGAACCCGGTCGGATAATCACATAAGAAGGTTTATTAATCCAGTTAGGCCTGCCCGAAATTCCATCGGCGTTCACATCGTTCTCATCAGCTAAAGCAAGAATTGTTGCGTCTGATACAGCTTCAAGAAAACCAAGTCCTGTATTTGCAGGCGGCATAAACTTGGAAAATGTAGCACCCACTGGTATTTGCTCAGGCATAAATCCCGGAATTGCTCTATGCTGTAACTGAGGCCCACCCTGGTTTAAAAATTGATTACCGCTTGCATCCGCTTGTCCAAACCTCGTAAGTGCAGTAAATGGATGTCCTTTTCCGTCGCCCGCATGGCAACTACCGCAGGATGTAGCTACAAATAAAGGTCCGAGCCCAGTTTGAGATGTAAATACTTCATCATTAAATGCAATATCGCCTCTTAGAAAAATAGCATTCTGTTCGTTGGTTAACCCCTCTACCGGGCCATCGAGTAATTCATCATTTGCTGGTACTGCAGGCAAAAACTTCTGACAACTAACTACTGCCAGCACAACAAACCATATCGCTACAATTACCTTTAATTTATTTTTCATTTATAACCTGTAAAGAGCAAATATAACAGGTATTCCCAAATAAATTTATTTGGTGTACCAAATTTTTTATTTCTGGTAATCCTTATTTACTTTTGCCACATGGCACATTTCTCTCACCATTCTGAAGAAAATTACCTGAAAATGCTTTTTAAACTGCTTAGCAGGCATGAAACAAAGGTGAATAACACTGCTTTGGCAAGAGCACTGGGGCTGAACCCGGCCACTGTTCTGGAGATGGTACGCAAACTTACAGATCGGAAAATGGTGCAATTACTTCCTGATAAGTCAATTCAACTGACGGATAAAGGCAAAAAGAAAGCACTACTCACTATCCGCAAGCACCGTCTTTGGGAGGTTTTTTTGGTGGAAAAAATGAATTATAAATGGAATGAGGTGCATGAGCTGGCCGAACAACTGGAGCATATTGAATCAACTGATTTGGTTGATCGGCTCGATTGTTTTTTAGGAACCCCTTCCTTTGACCCCCATGGTGATCCAATACCAGATAAAAAAGGGAAAATTAAATCCAATACTTCTATCCCCCTCTCCTCCTGCATTGCTGGAAAAAATTATACTGTAATTAATCTTGCCGACACGAGTGATACATTTTTAAATTATTTAGGGAAACTGAATGTGAAGCCAGGCACAAAATTTAAATTGGTTGATCACAATATTTATGACAACTCTTCCACCGTGCTTGTGCAAAAAAATTCAGTACAGTTAAGTGAGAAAGCAGCGCAGAATATAATGGTGCAGTGAGCATCCCCGGATTTTTTAGAAATATTCGTGTTAATAATAAAGTATAATAAAGACGGCTGCAATTATTATCTAAACAATCTGTCTCCTGCTTTTCAAAATCAAAGCAATCAGCATTAATTATGACGGGCTTGTATTTGCAATATTAACAGGGTAGTTTATTCCCGTTTCGTATTTTAATAATTATGATCCTATCATTCACCTCAGGACTGCTGATTGCTGTATTGTTTAACCCGGACCATGCTCTCACACATATCTACTCAAGAATATTAAGTTTTTTACCATCAAATAAAACAGATTTTACTTTGCTCTTCTGAAGTTGCTTTACCAGTTCAATTGTAATTCCGGTTTGCTTAACACCTCCGGACAATTGACCAATATGCAACCTGGCTTTATCAACAGATTTCACATTTTTAATAGTCACCCGAACTGCTGCCTTAGCCCCGGCCGCTATATTTATATAGGGTAAAATTATTTTTCCTTCTTTTGCAAGTCTAAATTTCAGGGAAGCAACTGCATTTCTGATAGTCAATTGGTCTGCACCTCTTATTCCAGTTTTTTCAGCAATAGTAACAGATTTCAAAGTCGCTCTAAATTCACGCAAAGGATCTTTATCTGCACAGGCCGAACCGTAAGGTTTTCGAATACCAAATTTTTCAGCTAAAGCAAGATCATACCAGGGCAGAATACTAACAGGGAATTGGAATATTATTGGTGTGTCAATGTTTTCAGCAGTGATTTCAAGATTATCTGCATCTTCAGTACCTGTTACGTAAAATGCAGAGTCAGCATCACCATTTGGGGCCACCGCTACTATATGGGTATTGCGAAGAGCAATATTGTTACTTCCTCTTATTATACCCCAACCACCTGTTCCAATGCTGGATGCATCTACTTCATTTTCTAATCTCACCAATAAACAAAAATGATCATCACCCCGAACATTGCTGCCCGGTGCCGGTGGTGCCCATGCAAAATCAACCGATACCGAACCACCCGCAGCTATTTGCGGAATCACAATTTTGTTGCTTTGATTAATAAAATTAGGTGCAACGCCAGTATAAATTCCATCGCTTTTCCAATCAGCTGGAAATGCAATGGCAGTTCCCGGATCAGCCCAATAAAGATATACTTCGACATTACGGGCTACCTGGAGTGCGGAGCGATTTCTTGCTGTTACACGAATAATGTTATTGACGAAATTTGCAGGATTGTGTGTAGGATTGCTAACCGGATTTCCAATCATATCGAGAACTTCAATATCAGGACTACGCCAGGTAACACTACCAGGATAAGGTTCAACCCCTGTATCATCAGTATTATCTCTTAACCAGACATCCACATCATTTACAAAAGGGGTGCAACCACCCGCTATTTGCAAATAACCAAAACCAAATTGATTGGAAGGAATACCTACAGCCGGTGCTGCTACATTGTTTTGCAGGATTTGCTTTATATCAAACCATGAAAGGCCTGCCCCTCGACATTCATACAATAAAGCACAGGTGCCTGCTATAATTGGACTTGCCATACTTGTACCACCCATAGATACGGTCAATCCTGGCAAAGGTAATACGTTCATATTTCTCGAATTGGATGATGTGACATTTACACCAACAGTAGAAATATCTGGTTTTATTCTTCCATCACGGGATGGGCCACAACTGCTTGAGGTAGCAATTCCGGGCGGTGTAGCTGTATCTGCATGAGACCCTACAGCAATTACTCTTAGCCCAGATGCTGGTGTTGCTATTGACATATTATTTACTGTAGCTGAAACCAATGTTCTTGCCCCGCGGTTATTACGCTCCAACCATGCAGAAAATGATCCGTTGATTACTGTAGCGCCGGTTAATGTAATTACCCAGTTACCGTTTGGAATTCTGTTTGCTGCGCTCACATTTTCGATGAACATGGTTATTCTGTTGTCGCCATTGCGTGCATCGTTTAACTGAGAAACAACTGTAACTATGATTCCATTTGATAAAGTAACAGAAGCAGTTGCACCAGCAACAGCAGCAAGCGTTTTTGCCGGTGTGTCGGGGATTGCAACACTGAAATCGAAGCGGTCATGTCCATCATACCAGATTTCAAACTCATCATTACTTGCTGCGTTAATGTAGTTTATTGTGATTATGCTGGTGCCGGCTGCAGGTACATTGCCTAAAATAGTTTCTGTTTGAGTGTTTGTATTTCCTGCTGCAACTGTAATCACTCTATTTGTTGTGAGCAGAAGGTTGTCTAAAAATTGTTCGCCGAGTGTTTTACCATCATGGGGCCCCATATTATCACTTCCACTCCGGTTCGCGATGCAAGGTCTGCCTAATAATGATGCCCTTGCAAAAACATATGAAAAAGCGTCTAAAAAAAAAGTGTTGTCCACATGTATATAATCAGCCTGCACGTCAATATTGCCACGCAACCTTACATGAATTATATCAGCACCCGGTGCAGCACCAACAGAGCCACTGCGCCCATTGCCTGCTGCACAGCCAGCTACATGTGTCCCATGTTCTGATGTTTGTGGCACATGTCTCACAATCGTATAGGCATTCGGTGTTGCCGGTGCATAATTATTTAATTCGTTATTAATGTTTGCCTGTGAATATTCCACCCCATATGCTGTACCTCCGGCATAGCTGAAGCCTGGCAATACCGGATCAACAGGTGGATTGATTTCGGCACCGGTACGAGTAAGATTCTGATCCCACAAAAACAATACTCTTGATGATCCGTTGCCATCTCCTCCTGCTCCATTATTATTTCTAAAATCCGGGTGATAGATATCTAACGGGGTATCAACAATACCTACTATTACATTGGCACCAGTAAGGTTGCCGGGTGCTGCATGCAAAGTGTTTATCTGTGCATAAGGAATAGCTGAGCCTAAATTGTTTCTTTGTGGCCTTGATAGTTCAATAAACTCAACACCCTTTAAAGATAATAGTTTGGATATTTTGCTAAACGGAATAAAACAGGTGAAAATATTGCCGGAGCGATTACGTACTTGCACACCATATTTTTTTAAATCTGATACAGTGGCCTGCGCTTTAATGAGGGCCGAGATAAATGGTTCCCTGATTTTACATACTGAGCCTATTCTTTTAGGATTGTGCTTAGGAAAATATAACCCGAAAGTTATAGGTGTGGGCAAGCTTTCAAGTTTTGCACGGATAGCAGGCATCAAAGAAGTTTTTTTCTTCTCATTCTTTTCATAAGATTGCGGTTCATACAGTTTTTTTATTTCTTCATTTACAGCAACTATAATTTCATTCTCCTTCTTTTTCATCCGCTCCAGCACAAGGATGCTTTTATTAATCAACAGGTTTAGCCGTGCATCCGCTTTAGGAATAGTTTTAATTTTTCTCATTACAATAAGATTTATCGATTGTTCAAAATTTCAGAAAGGTGGTAATTATTGAATACAGAACTGTAACTATTGATTTTTAGTCATTTCTTTTTTTAACCATTTTTGATTTACGACTTCAACATCCTTATCAACTAATTTAGAGTTCAACATTTCTAAACTCCTCCATTGTGGGTTTTTGAAAACCCCAAATAACTCGGCACCAAAACCAAATTCAACATTACCTCTTTTGATAAAATCAACAGGAAAACATGCGATGATTTGATTGTTATTAACCGATAGTTCGACCAACCAACTTTCTTCTGTTTTTTTACCATTTCTGATTCTAACAAATATTGGGGCGTTCCTGATTGGAAAATTATTTCCTGAAATCACCATTTTAATCATCCGGTGGGGCGCCCCGTTGAAATTGCTGATTACATCTTGTATTTCGAGTTTATATGCCGGAGGCCTTCCTAAAGCTTTTGCTATTTGTATCATAAGTCAATAGTTTTAATTTGTAAATTCAATATTATCAATCTCAATTTCACCGCTGCTATTTTCTGAAAACTTCAAACCTAAAACAGTAACATCCGTCAAATCAACCTGCACTTGTCCAGCACATACTATCGTATATGACTTTAGTGGTATTCTAACCGTAACCATTGCAGACTTTCTGAGACTTGGGTCTGAACGTTGATCAGGGAATGGAATTCTATAAAAAGAACTTACCCGAACAGCCCTTTCATTGTTCGAACCATCTTTGAGGCTTATTCTAAGATTTTGATCCAAGTTTACAGGATTCGATGCACTGGCATCTTTTTGAGTTATCCTGATACTTAAATGACTGAAACCTGAAACATTTTTTTGACCGGAAGGAATTGAAAACTCAGCAGCATCTGAACTATTGTCCCATCGAATTTTTAACCCTTGCGAATCATGAGGTGAGTGATTATCTATTGTGCGTAGTTTACCTTCTTCTGGATTAATAGGTAATCCAATAGATGTAACTGTACCACCAATCGAACTTGCTTGCCAATCTATCACTCCATCAAATTTATCTACTGTTCGTGTACCAGTATCCTGGTATTGCGCAAAGATTTGTGCAGGTGTAGAATTTACAGAAGCTGGTTTCCATTCGCCAGTAAACATACCTTTCCATACAGGTTCGTTTTTCAGCTTCATACGGAAATAGGCATTCATGTATGCTTGAGTAATTGCTTTTTGAACAGTGTTTGTAAGCAACCCAGCATCGCCACTATCGGAGTTTGTAGTAACAAATCCATTATGTGTAGCTAAATAAACAAACGCCATTGTTTTTTCAGAACCATCTGCTCTATCCCATAAAGCAAAGCCTGTTTGTGGAACTGTATAACCTGATGTCCAGATGCCTCCGTTTATATCTCCATCTCTTGAACCATATAACACAAAATAAGGTTTCGACCATGTACCCGCAAGCACTTCACTTCCGTATTGGTCGGTTGGAGCTAATGACATGATAGCATTAAAATTAAATCCTAAGCCTCCGGTGTTATTTAATCGTGCTGCTTTTAATACTGCTTCACCACCTCTGCTATGTCCCATTATGCCAATATTATTCTGGACTTTTGTTCCGAATTTTGTAAAAATCACTTCCAAATGTTTGAAAAGTGCATCTGCCCTGCCCAGCCCGTGCATACCATGAACCAAACTTGCACCTGATAAAAATTTACAATTGATGCTTACAGCTATGAATCCGTTTTTAGCAAAATGACTTAGCAGAAAATCATAGTTGGCGAATTCATGTCCGTTGCCATGTACGATAACGATTAAAGGATAATTGGCAGCAACGGCACTAATCTGAGCCGGGTCAGTTACACCGGCAGCATCTGCAGGATAAAATACTCTGGCTTGCAGCCTTATAGTTCTTGTTGTTGGAATAAAATTACCTGGTGTAAAGTAGCCTGTATTTTCATCTGTTATAGTTGGGCTTCCAGTCAATCCCATTGCATTAACGATGGTTTCGTCATAATGCCATGTACCTGTATTAGCCCATTGCGTCATTGTTCCGGGATCTTCAACCACTCTAAAACCTGGAACAAAATATCCATCAATAATATCCAAAGGCGTATTGTATTGGTCATCTTTAACAAACGCCATTGCATCAGCAGTATTATTACCAAAATCAGCAATGATGTCATACTCTCCCGGAATATTTGCATTGCTCCAGAGCAAATGCTTATTGGCATTCATACAGCCAGGCTGCAGCGTAATTTTCTGAACACTTGCGTTTCCTCCCAAAACGGCGAGATGACTCAATGAATTATCTACATTCCAGGTTGGTTCGTCTTTGCTTTGAATCACATACATTGCACATCGCTTGCTTATATTACCAGGGTCAACGATTCCAGGGTCAAGTCCACCATAAACATTTTCACCAATAGTAAATGTATCTGCATACTGAAAATAAGGTGGACCGCTTATACTTCTTCCGCTGATGGGTAATTTATTAACACATCCTCCAAGTACAGGTTTTGCATTCCAGAAGTTTTCTCTGACAACAATTCCTGTGAGCCTTCTGCTCGAAATAAAATCCCGCCTGATTAATTGTGTAAAATCATTGTCTTCAAAACCGTAGCGGAGTGGTCTAATAATAATATCGTATGCACCGGGTAAAAGTTGTCCTGCATTTGCCAATAAAAATGTTTCTTCTGGTCTTTCTTTTGAAAGTTTAACATCTAAAGAAGCTTCCTTTCCATTTCTTCGTTTGGCTACTCTCAGTTCATCACCAATTTCCCAATTATGCTGGCCCTCTACTAATAATATCCTTGCTGCTCCATAATAAGATGAGTTAGCAATAGATATATAAAGGGAATTTTCGTGAGCTTCAATGGCATTTACAGGCCGACTATCTTTAGTAGAAGCAAATACCTGCGTTTTAGTGTTTCTTCTTACAGTAAATTTATTTTTAACTACAATACGTTTTCTATAACTAAAAATTACTGTAATAACGGTGCCTCCCCATATCTTATTTGCCTCTTTTAGCTTCAGCAATTCTTCATTTACAAGATCATTAATTCCCAGTTGAGGCCAAAGAATTGTTGATTCAAAATCACCACCATTATTTGTTCGTACCGAGTTCACGAGAAGTGTTTTGCTGTTTGCTTGTATTTCAACATCATAATTAACCGAGGGTATCAGTCCAGCCGCTGAAAAACTTAATGAAGTACCAATGATGACTTCGCCTTTAAGTTCTACATCATCACCAAAAAACTGGAACTTAGGTTTTCTCTTAATTTTAATAAATGATTTTAATGGAATCAGAATTTCAAGTGCAGTAGGTTTATTTTTTTGTTGCAATTGTAAAAAACTTACTTCATGTATTATACCCTTACCTGACGAATCCAGGATTTTGAATGTAAGTTTTGAAAAAATGTCATTCATATTCCATTCATTGCTCTCCCTAAAGTTGAATGAAAAGCTGCCATCATTATTTGTAACAGCTCCTGATACTTTCTTCAAAACTTTCCCCTTATAAAAAGGTATTACTTTAAGGTCTGGCAAGGGTGATTTTAGTTCTTGAGTAAGAACTTTTCCACTTATAAGTATTGCAATCATAATTATTTATTTATAAAGATTAAATTTTTATACCATTATCTTCTGTCAAACATCACCTCCTCTCCCGGAGTAAGCCGCACACTTCCGGCACAACTGCAGCAATAGCAATAACACATAGAAGCTCCGAATGGTCCTACACGAAATGAATATTTTTTTCCGCGGGGAATGAACATCCAATCCCCAGCAATTAATTCCTGTCCATTATATATTATAGAACCACTTGCTATAAAACGTATACCATCTCCTTCGTTATGTGAATGCAATCCTACTTTTGCTCCTGGGCTTCCAAGGGAAATATACAATTGTGATTTGTCCATAACAAAAGGCAATTGCCATTTTATGAACCCGCCTGGAATGTTATCTACCACTAACAGGTTTACCAATTTGATCGACTCCTTGTCTTTTGAGGTGAGTATTTTTTTCGCAATATTTATATTGGCTTTTTTTAAAGCCGATTGCACTCGACTGACCCCTTCTTCAAATGTTAACGCATTTGGATTAAATTTTTTCATTGTTTTTAGTTTTTGATTGCCTACTCTATGTTAGGATTTTCGGCTTACTCCTATTTGTTAATTTTAAATGTTATTCGATTAATATAGTCAGGCAAATTATCCCAAACTCTGTCTTGTAATTGAGCCAAACTTCTATAGTTGCCATGCTGATTGGTTTTAAGTCGACTGTTTTTTTTATTTAGAAAAACTTCAAATCTTACTTCTATGCCCGGTAAAGTTGAGCTTTTAGATAGGGGGGAAAAATGATTAGGAAAATTAAAGGTAAGTTAATCGCGACCCGAAGTCAATACCTCGAAAGTGGTATTTTTTAAAAATGCGTAGTTGATAATTCGATTCATAAAATCAGAAGAACAGCTGATCTGTTTCTTGAATTTCCTTAATACTGCCAGTTGATAATAATATATAATCTCAAAAGAACAATGGCGAACCTTACAGATATCAGCGACTCATTTTTTAAACTACCTTGGAAAATTGAATATGAAACCCGGTACAGTTAAGTGAAAAGGCTTCGAAGAATATAATGGTGCAGCAAGTAACCCACTAAGACTATTTTCTTCGCAGCCTACTTGCATTAATAGCCACAATTACAGTACTCACACTCATCAAAACAGCACCGGCAGCAGGACTTAATAAAACACCCTGCTTATATAATATCCCTGCAGCCAATGGTAATGCTATTACATTATATCCTGTTGCCCAAACTAAATTCTGAATCATTTTCCGGTAAGTGGCTTTGCCAAATAAAATCAAACTCACAATATCTTTTGGATTGCTGTTCACCAAAACAATTCCTGCTGTTTCTGCGGCTATATCACTGCCACTGCCAACTGCAATCCCAATATCTGCAATAGCTAAAGCAGGTGCATCGTTTACTCCATCACCAGTCATGGCTACAAATTCTCCTTTGCTTTGCAGTTCTTTTATTTTTTCTAATTTCTGATGTGGCAATACTTCAGCAAAAAAACTATCCATGCCCAATGTATCACTCACACTTTTTGCTACTTTACTGTTATCGCCTGTAAGCAATATAGATTTGATATTATTTTCTTTTAAAGTCTTAATGGCTTCGGCAGATTCAGGCCTTATCTCATCCGATAAAGCAATGTATCCTGCAATTTGATCATTGACAATTACAAAAACAACTGTTTCCGTATCATTGGCAGTAAAGCCTGCTGGAATTGCCAAATTCTTTTCTTTTAAATATCCCGGACTAACAACCAATATCTTTTTGCCTTCAACTGTTGCTTCTACTCCTTTACCTGTAATGGCATTAAAATTTTCAGTTGCCGGAATGGTGATTGATAATTCTTTTGCTTTTTGCAAAATACCGGTGGCAATAGGATGTTCTGATTTTTGTTCCAATGCAGATGCCAAACGAATGATTTCATTTTCTGACCTCACCCCTAACCCCTCTCCAGAGGAGAGGGGAACTATTTTTGATACTTCAAACTTCCCAACGGTAAGGGTTCCGGTTTTATCAAAAACGATTGTGGTTATTTTTCTGGAATTTTCAAATGCAGTTCTGTTCTTAATGAGTAATCCGTTTTTTGCAGACAGTGCAGTTGATTTTGCTACCACCAACGGCACCGCCAATCCTAAGGCATGAGGGCAACAGATTACAATTACAGTAACCATTCTTTCCATGGCAAAGGCGAGAGATTGTCCGGTTAAATACCAATATAAAAATGTACCGATGCCCGCAATAATTGCAATCGCAGTGAGCCATTTTGCAGCTTTGTCTGCTACCAGCTGTGTTTTGGATTTTGATTTTTGTGCATCATCCACCAATTTTATTACTTGTGAGAGATAAGAATCTTTTGCCCCATGTGATACAGTAACTTTTATTGACCCATTGCCATTGATAGCGCCTGCAATTACTTTATCGCCTTTTATTTTCTGTACCGGTTTGCTTTCGCCGGTCAACATACTTTCATTTAAATAACTTTCACCTTCCAGTATTATTCCATCAGCTGCAACTTTCTCTCCGGGCTTAATGAGTATAACATCATTCGCATTTAAGTTTACTGTTTTTACATCAGTGATTTGTTCACCCTTTACAAGATGGGCATCATCGGGCATTAATTGTACAAGCAATTCTAATTCTCTTGATGCACCTGCTACAGATTTCATTTCAATCCAATGCCCTAACAACATTATTAAAATAAGTGTTGCCAGTTCCCAAAAAAAATCCATGCCTTCTAATCCAAATACAGTTGCTACACTATAAATGTAAGCAACTGAAATAGCAAAGCCAATCAAGGTCATCATGCCTGGGTTCTTTACCCTCAGTTCACCAACCAATCCTTTTAAAAAAGGCCAGCCGCCATAAAAGAAAACAACAGAGGATAAAGCAAGCAATAAATATTTTGAGCCGGG
>JANPEU010000538.1:0-2355 GCA_031423175.1 Bacteroidota bacterium | reverse complement strand
GGCTACTGCCCGACCTTTCGACAATCGTCGGGCAGTAGCCCGACTCTGAACCGCTGTTTTTTTTTGGTAGGTTTAATTTTCAAAGAACATCAGTTGGAGGACAACTTGAAAACAACAAACAAGGCTTTAGCCGAATAAAACGGAAAATAAAATCCGAATAAGCAGGCGAGCATAAGTTTTGCGACATTATGCTCTTCGTTCAGAGTCCACGCTTTAGCGTGCAACCGCCAGCGAAGCGCGGCGGTTGGGCAAACTAAAGTTTGGACTCTGAACGAAGCAAAATACTTGATTACTTATGCTCACCTGCTTAGCTTAGCTCAAATCATTGTCAGAGATATTTTTCAAAGAATTGAAACTTTATATTTACGAGGATAAAAAAGATGAGAAACTACAAAAAATGGACATTAATTTTGTTGGCGTTTTTATTGACAGGTGTCGCGGTCGCAGGCGGAATCTGGTGGAGCAAAAATCGAGCTTCGTCCAACACAAAAAGCAACCCGCAAGTTTCCGAAAACGGCGAACCGCGCCTTGTTGTTCAATTATCCCAAATTCACGGCACAGATTCATTAGCTTTTTCAAATGATGGAAATTTACTTGTTTCAGGAACTTCTACAACTGCCACAGCAACAGTTTGGAATGTTGAAACGGGGAAAGAAATAAGGCGTTTTACGCAAAATACAAACTATCCAAGTGCAATTCAACGTAAATCCGTTATCGTAAATTTTTCACAAGACAGAAATTGGGTAGGAGTCCTTAATGTTATGGAAGGAGATGTGAGGGTTTGGGAGATTTCAACAGGGGAATTGCTTCACTACTTCAAGATAAATGAATTGAAAAAACAAGGTGTTGGAGAAATGGAAAATGATCTGACTAAACCATTAGCAATTCCAGAATTTTGGTTCTCACCTGATAATTCTTCAGTTTTTATTAACTATGAAGAAGTTGAACAAAATTATGAAATAAGTTCTGGGAAATTGATTGGTAAAAAAAATACCAAACCTCTTCCAGATGCTTTAGGAGCAGTATTTTCATTAGATAGAAAGTATTTATTGGGTTGGGATAAATCAGAAAGATTTATAAATAAGGCTTTAGTAGTTTTTGACACTGCAACAGAACAACCTATTCAAGAGTTGAAGATAGGAGCGTATGAAAATAAAGCTACAATTTCTTCTGATGGAAAGATGGTAGCAACTGGTGAAGTCTTTAATGGCAAAATAAATATTTGGAATGTCGAGAGTGGAAAAATTATTAGACACTTGGATAGTAACACCAATAGATTTGTAAAAACTACGCTTACAGATAATAACGAAATATTTAGCATCAGTTTTCAACCGCCTAACACCCCACCTAATCCCACTGATAGTAATTTTCTAATGCCACTCAACATAACTCTAAAAAATGAAATTAAGGGAGAAAGCATACCGCTTTTAGCAAAAACATCACAGTCAAATCTGTTTCACCCAACGACTTTTGGTAGTGATACAGATCGGAAAAATGTGGCTATGTCAATGAATATGATGGCACTTTTCGGATATAAACTAGATGCTCATAGGACTGCTTTTGATATGCCTGTAATGATTTCTTCAAACGGAAAAAGAATAGCGTCAAATTTGGGGGACAAGATAGTAATTTTGGATACAAAAACGGGGCAAAAGCTTTCTGAGTTAGAAAATATTGGTTATTTTAGTAGTATTTCACCGTCAGGTAAGTTTATCACTTCTTTTAGTGTTGTAGAAAAGCAGAAAGAGATAGTTGAAAAATTGGATAGTTCAGTAACTAATGAGAAAAAGCCTGAATCTGAAAGTCAGATTTCTAACAGTAATGTTGAAACTGAAAATAACGAATCAAGCAATGTCGAGAAAGTTAATGTTGTAAAAGTTTGGGAAGTAAAAAATTCTAAACAAATAGCAGAATTTAACTATGAAATAGAAAATAGTATCGAAGGAAATTATTATAAAGTTAGCTTTTCACCCGATGAAAAATTAATAGCTATTGGAGACAAACAAGGCATAACAATATGCGATGTCTTTTCAAATACTAAAAAGACGAAAATCAAGTTGGAAAATGATAGTGGGTCGGGCTTACTTAACGATGCAACTTTTTCGCCGGATGGAAAAGTCATAGCGGTTGCCGTCGCTTCTTTTGAGGATGAAAGGGCGACAGCGGTTAAATTATTTGATGTGGCGACAGGAAGGTTTATTAGAAATGTGAATGTTAATCCGGTTTCTGTCAGCACTTTAGATTTTTCGCCGGATGGAAAATTAATTGCTTCTGCCGGTTACGATACTAATATTACCCTTTCAGATGTTGCAACAGGTAAAGAAATCAAAAAGTTAATAGGGCATAATTATAAAG
>JANPEU010000537.1:0-6837 GCA_031423175.1 Bacteroidota bacterium | reverse complement strand
GTCCATTGCCCAACGGTAAAATCTTGTGTACATATCATAGACAACAATTTGATTTTGGGCTTTACCATGTTTTATAAACGTATCCTTTATTCTTTTATCAATTTCCTTGTAACCTCTGTTGGCATTTTGAAAGTTATAATTCTCCTGTTTGGCGTTGTATGGCGGATTGCCAATAACCACACTTATCTTTTTTTCATTTTGTTTTTTAATGCGATGTGCATTCTCTGCGCTTACGCCAAATAAATCTCCTTGTTTACCCACCCAATTAAAACCAGTGTTATCAAGCGTATCCACAAAGCAGAGGTTTTCAAACTCCGCATAGTTGCCGGTTTTTTGTTTGTAAGTGTATTCAATATTTAAGTTGGCTATATAATATGGCAGTATTGCAAGTTCATTCGCATGCAGTTCGTTTTTGTATTTATATTCTAATTTATTTTTCGGAAGGTAATCAATAATATCGCAGATAAATGTACCGGTGCCGGTAGCCGGGTCAAGTATCTCCACATTTTTATCTGCCATTGTTTTTCCAAAATGTTTGTGCAGCAGGTAGTCGGTACTTTTAATCATGAACTGCACAATCTCGTTAGGTGTGTAAACAATACCAAGACGATCGGCTGCTTTAGGGTTATACGCTTTGTAAAAGTTTTCATACACCACTTTCAGGAACTTTTGTTTTTCGTGGTGGTCGGCTATGCCTGCCGCCGCAGCATTGATGGTATCATAATAATGTTTGATACTGCCGAGAATTTGCTTGCGGGTGGTGCCGGTAAAAAAGGTTTCGATTACCTTGTTAAGTTCCCGTGCAATATTATTTTCCTGATGAAAATGCGGTTCATCAAAAATTGTATTGAAGATATCTGCCGTGATAAGATGCTGCACCATCATTTCATTAATATCATCTGACGTTATCTCTGGATTGATGGATTGCTTGCAGAGTTCATGAAAAGTTGCTCTTGCTTTTTTATATTCTGAATTGCTTTCTTGTTTATTAATTATTTCCCGCAGTGCTTCGGTTACTTTGGGAATATCTTCCTTAAATTTTTCAATTGCCTGCCTGAAATCGGTTATTTCCTGTCTTTCGTAGCTAATGAATTTATTGAGCAGTTTATCCAGCCCATTTTCATCTTCCAACTGTACCCGCATTACTTCTTCACCATGCTGAAACAGTACAGCAGTTTGGGAATCTTCAAACAGAATATTATCGTTGGGGTAGCCTTTGGCAAATTTTTTTTGTATCTCTTCATTGATGTCGTCGCTTTCATCTTTACTTTCCCAATAGCCGTGGTCAAGACGAAGAACATCTTTCAGTGTGCCATCTGGTGTAACTGTTTTGCCATTTTTAAGTTTGATAGATACTTCTGCAATTAACCGGAGTTCTTTTGCTTTGGCATATTCATCCAATAGTTTCTGAAAAGCAAAACGTACCGCCGTTTCTTTGGTAGTGCCACCATAGTGTTTAATGTCTTCAAGTTCTTTGAGGAATGTTTTGATGGCGTAAACTGACATGGTGATGGTTAAATGAATTATAGTAGATAAATATAAGGAAAGCAGTTGAGAATATTGGGCACATAGAACCGGAGGTTGTCATCAATTTTAAATTCCAATCAATCAGAGTCTAGTCATTCCGAGGCTCTGCTAGGAATCTCTTGAGGGAATAATTCTTTAAGTCGCTTCAAAATTAAAAAACTCTCTATGCTCGATGTCTCTGAGATGCCTCCTTAGGTCGGCAAGACAAGACTCCAATTGATTGAAGTAGAAAAAAAATACAGGGATTGTGCAGCGTTCCGTAGGAACGCATGGCGCATATTTTTCAAATTGATGATTACACCAACCGTTCCGATGGAACGTTAATACCATTTCGATTTCAACATTCTACCCATGCGATGTTCCTACGGAACAATGAAGACTGCAGGATGGAAACTCAATAGAATTATCGAAAGATGAAAGGAGCGTCGCAATCCCGTACATACGGGATTTAATAGTAGTACTGTCGCTTGGTTCATAATAATTACATTTGCATTCTAAACGACTATTCCAAATGAAAGAAGTCTATATCATCTCAGCAGTCCGCACCCCACTGGGTAGCTTCGGCGGTTCATTAAAAAGTTTAACGGCTACACAATTAGGTGCAATAGCAATTAAAGGAGCAATACAAAAAGCGGGTATAAAACCTGAAGCTGTGCAAGATGTATTAATGGGTTGTGTACTGCAGGCAAATCTTGGGCAAGCACCTGCAAGGCAAGCTGCAAAGTTTGCTGGCCTTCCAAACGAAGTAAATTGTACTACAATTAATAAAGTATGTGCAAGTGGAATGAAAGCAATTGCACTGGCTGCACAAAGTATTGCGTTGGGCGATGCCGATATAGTAGTAGCGGGTGGAATGGAAAGTATGAGTAATGTTCCTTATTACAGTCCGTTGCTGCGCTGGGGAAATAAATATGGTGATGTTACTTTAGTGGATGGATTATCGAAAGATGGATTGACAGATGTATATGATGGAAAAGCTATGGGTAATGCGGCTGAACTTTGTGCAAGTACTTGCGGTATAAGCAGGGCAGATCAGGATGCATTTGCAATTGAAAGTTATAAAAGATCTCAAGCTGCCTGGGAGAGTGGAAAATTTACTAACGAAATAGAGCCGGTGGTTATTCCTCAGCGTAAGGGAGATCCGGTTGTATTTGCAAAAGATGAAGAACCGTTTAATGTAAAATTTGATAAGATTCCAACATTGAATTCAGCTTTTATAAAAGATGGAACTGTAACTGCGGCAAATGCAAGTACCATGAATGATGGAGCTGCTGCATTGGTTTTAATGAGCAAGGAAAAAGCAAATGAATTAGGATTGAAACCAATTGCTATAATAAAATCTTATGCTGATGCGGAACAGGCACCTGAATGGTTTACAACAACGCCTTCATTGGCAGTACCAAAAGCGGTATCGAAAGCAGGATTGAAAATGGAAGATATTTCTTTCTGGGAGCTGAATGAAGCATTTGCTGTAGTAGGAATTGAAAATACAAAGCGAATGAAACTGGATCCGTCAAAAGTAAATGTGAATGGTGGTGCAGTTTCATTGGGTCATCCATTGGGTTGCAGTGGCGCAAGAATAATTGTTACATTAATAAATGTTTTGAAACAAAATAATGCGAAGTATGGTGCAGCAGGTATTTGTAATGGGGGAGGTGGTGCTAGTGCGATGGTGATAGAAAATACCGAGCCCCTCTAAATCTCCCCTGAGGGGAGACTTCGCTAAACACAGCCCTTGCTTTTTGAAGATTGTTTTATTTGCTTGAATTTATTCTATTGCTAAAGTGGAAGAACAGAAAGCTTGGCTATGCACTGAAGCACCGCTTTCTCTGCATCGAAAAGGAAGTATGAAGGTGAGGCTTTTTTCTTTGTATCTTTTCATCAAATCATTGTTATAAAAAAGAGATTACTTGCCTTTTTTGTTTTTCCAGTACTATTTATGCTCGGCAGTTTTTTTACAGAAAAAACTCAATCCTCCTTAACAGGAGCCTGGTCTGCCAAAAGTGGTAGCTACGATCATGTATTGATTTTCCAGGATGGTTATTTTTCTTTTACAATTTATGACAAGGCCAACAAAAAATTTATTCATACTTCAGGTGGCAAGTTTTCCGAAATACCAGGTCGTCTTCATGTGGATATGGAATTTGATGAAGACTTAAAAGAAAATGTAGGTAGTCATAAACATTTTAGTATTGCCGTCGAAGAAAATTCTTTAAACCTTGACCTGGGTGGCGGAGTAAGTCAATGGACAAGGATTGATAAGAGAACAGAAGGACTTGCCGGTAACTGGCGTATCACCGGAAGAATGAATAATGGCCAGATACAGCCTATTCAAAAATCTGCACGTAAAACTTTAAAGCTGCTTTCAGCCACACGGTTTCAATGGATGGCAATTAACACAGAAACAAAAGATTTTTTTGGCACCGGTGGCGGAACTTATACATTTAAAGATGGAAAGTACACGGAGAATATAGAATTCTTTTCCAGAGATAGCAGCCGGGTTGGAGCATCTTTAAGTTTTGAAGGAAGTGTAACTAATAATGTGTGGACACATAAGGGTCTTAACTCAAAAGGCGAGCCATTGCATGAGGAATGGACTCGTGAAAAATAATCTAATCTTTTTACTTCAGTTCATAGTAGTGGTGTAACATTTTAATGATCATGGTAGTCTTAGCCTGAAACTAACTGTTATGAACCTGAGCCACCTGCTTCCGTTCTCTTTAATTCTTGTACCACTTGCATGGGGTATTTATGGGTATGTGAAAACAAGAAAAGAACCAAGCGTTGATAATAAAAATAAAACCGGAGCATTTCCGGTAATTATTAACTCTGCAGTTTTATATGCCCTTGCATTTAATATTATCTTTTTTATTCAGGAATTATTTTTGGCTTTGGGAAAAAGATGGCTTGGGTTAAAAGCATATCTCTATCACAATAATCATAACTGGGAAGGAGAACATCCTATGGAAAGGCTTGCCCAGGGATATGGTGCAGTCGCAATTTTAATAACAGGAATTATTTGTTTGGTAGTGGCACACAGCATGAAAAGCAAAACACATTGGCTTCAATTATTTTTTTTATGGATGGCTTTTCAGGGATTTGCTCAATCATTACCACAGTTTATTACAGCAACAATTGCCAGAGATACAGATACTGGCCAGGCATTTACCTATTTGGGTATAAGTGATACGATGGGAATATTTATTTCGATTGCAGGGATATTAATTATGCTTTATATATGTTCAGCATTCAGTAAATATTTATTGCAACTTGCTCCATCAAAAAATTATACCGAGAATGCCTCGTCAAGATTTGGATACCTTTTCAGGATTGCATTGATTGCTTCAATAATTGGAGTTGTTCTGATTATTCCTTTCAGAATTATTCCATGGGACAGGGCAATAGCACCGCTGATGGTAACATTAATTTCCATCCCAATGGTTTTTGCCAACTCATGGAGTGTAAATCCGAAGAAAATTATCAACAGTGATGTCAACAAAAAAATATTTCTCCTTCCAGTTTTATTATTGATCATTGTTCTTTTGATATTTCAACTCATACTGGCAAAAGGTGTGGAGATGTAATGATAAAAGGAAGTGTTGCAATAAATTAATAAATAAAAGCCTCTTCAAAATTGAAGAGGCTTTTATTATTTCAAACTTAAAAAGAAAGTCGAAAATTTATTTCGAACTTAATTTTGGTTTATAAATCAACAACTCTGACCAGCGTTTCTCTACGGCATCCGCATAATCTTTCAGATATGCTTCCCATGAACCGGCACCATTTGCTTCATTAAATCTTTCGGGTATTGGTTTACGGTAACCATCTGCCAGTTCTTTTAGTCCAGCTTTCAAACGGGTAACAGTTATAACCCCCGGATCGCCAGAAGCAATTACAGAGTAAACAGCTACAGATTCTTTACCAGCTTGCCATACTTTTTTCAATTTTGCTACAAGCTCATTTACAGCTCCCAGTTTTCCCGGTTTAGCCATCATATGGTTGATAAGAATCTTATCAGCATAATCAGTCATCTCTACTGTACTTAAATCGGCATTGAAAGTAAAATAATCGCTGGAATAACGGGAAGTGGTGAGAGGTGCTACATTTTTATTCCAGTCAGTCATATGTTCTGCGCTAAGATCGCCTCTACCATCAATAGTTGCCCAATCACTTGGTCCTTCTGTAATCATGTAACCGCCGGCATCCGGGCCCGATTCAATAGACCATACCCGCCAATGCCAATCGCCTTTATGGTATTTTTGTGAATGGGTGCCTAATGCTTTTTCAAATTCCTGAACTTTGTCTGGTTTGATGAAGTGTCGGCTTGAATTCAAAACAGTTTTTGTTTGACTCATTCCAAAGACAGGGATAAGCAGGCAGAGAAGAAAATTTTTTTTCATGTGTTGATGATTGTAGCCTTCAAATTAAGAAGACTGGTTAACAAATAAATTATAAAGTTGTAATAGGGGGTGGAAGAATCCAAAAGGTAGGAATTTAGTGTAGATCAACAAAAAAATATTTTTTAGATTGCGCCATGAATATTTTAATACGAACAGGTACAAAAGATGATGCCAATTTGATAGCCGATATCAGCCGAAAAACTTTTTCTGAAACCTTTGGTTATTTAAACACGAAAGAGAATATGGAAAAATTTCTAACCGAACAATTTTCTTTTGAATCATTAGTAAATGAAGTTAGCGAACCGGGTAATTCATATCTGTTGGCCTTTGATAATAAAATTTCCGTTGGTTATGCCCGGTTACATGAAGGTGTAAAGCATATTGAATTTGGCAAAAGCGATTCGTTGGAAATTGCAAGAATCTATGTAGTTAATTCGGCGATTGGTACCGGAGTGGGTGCTGCACTGATGGATAAATGTATTTTTATTGCTAAAGAACTTAAAAAAGAAATTATCTGGCTGGGTGTATGGGAAAAAAATACCCGGGCTATTTCATTTTATACTAAATGGGGATTTGAGAAATTTGGGGAACATCCTTTTTTACTTGGCGATGATATGCAAAATGACTGGTTAATGAAAAAGCAGCTGCTTTAACGCAACTGCTTTTCTTTTTGCTGATAGATGTATCGAACGGATTAATATACTTGCAAGGTTCCTTTACCTATTATATATCCTTCATTATTTGTTAGCTTATAAAATACTAATCCTTTTATATTCAGAATAGGTGTTGTAATTACGTTTCTTCCTCCGCTTATTGAAGTGCCAAGTTGATTTCCGGCTAATGAATAAAAATCTGCTTTTATTACATCCCCATTTGCATTAATAATATTCAACTCAGTTCCTTTTATCCA
>JANPEU010000536.1:0-2487 GCA_031423175.1 Bacteroidota bacterium | reverse complement strand
GAAAGTGTTTTGCGAATTGCTTTTTCATCTTCGATTATTAGTATATCAGGCATGTAAAATATTTAGGTTTGTAAAAATAAGGAAGATGACCGATGTCGGAAGCTGAATAGAATTTGTATAGAGAATCTTTCATAATAAGGAGTCTCTAAACAAAAGATGATCGGTTGAATTACTAGTCTTACAAAAAAAGAAATTGACTATTCACTATTCTCTACTTCACCATATACATCACATCTTTTACCAGCTTTACAGTTCTTGAAACATCTGGCAATGCGAGAGCTACAAGATTAGGGGCATAATGCAACGGCGCATCTGCAGCAGTAATGCGGCGGATGGGTGCATCCAGATAATCGAACCCTTCTTTTTGAATTTGATAGGTAATTTCGGAAGAGATTGATGCGAAAGGCCATTGTTCTTCTACAATTACTAAACGATTTGTTTTCTTTACACTTTCCAAAATCGTCATCCAATCTAATGGTCGTATGGTTCTTAAATCAATCACTTCAGCACTAATACCTTCTTTTTCCAATTCACTTGCCGCACCCAATGCAACCTTCATCATTTTATTATACGATACAATCGTTACATCTCGTCCCGGTCTTTTAATATCTGCTTTACCAAGTGGTATATAATATTCTTCGTCGGGTAAATCACTTTTGTCTCCGTAGCCAGATTCACTCTCCATAAAGATTACCGGGTCTTCTTCATAACGAATAGCTTGTTTCAATAATCCTTTAGCATCGTAACCATTACTGGGTGATACCACTTTTATTCCTGGTATGTTAGCATAATAACTTTCGAAAGCTGTAGAATGTTGAGCACCTAATTGACCAGCAGATCCGCCTGGGCCACGAAAAACAATAGGACAAGATATTTGTCCACCACTCATCGCCAACATTTTAGAAGCAGTGTTGAGTATTTGATCCAGAGCCAGAACTGCAAAGTTCCAGGTCATAAATTCTACAATGGGGCGCAAACCTTTTTGGGCTGCACCTACAGCAACAGCCGTAAAACCTAATTCAGAAATTGGTGTATCAATTACCCGCTTGGGTCCAAACTCGGCTAGCATACCCTGGCTTACTTTATAAGCACCATTATATTCAGCTACTTCTTCGCCCATTAAAAAAACACGGTCATCACGTCTCATCTCCTCTACCATTGCTTCACGAAGTGCTTCACGAAGTGCTATTGATCTTGCCATAGTCCTTATTTTTTTTAGAGAGGCAAAAATATATGAGAAGAGGGATAAAACCTAAAGGGAATTTTACAGTTGGATAAATGGGTTTGAAGCATTTTAAAAAAACGAATAACAACGAATTATACTTTCATAAAAAAGTGAATCTATTTCCTTTCAATTCTGCCTTTAATATGTGAATAGTGGATAAGTTTTTAACATATAGCAAGTGATTCTTTTCAAACTTTACATCTGACAAATCTGATTTTTTACTAAAATCCAAAGCAATGATCAAAACTTTACTCATTTTCCTATTTTCATTTTTATCCTTTTGCAGTATCAGCCAAATAGCTGGACCTAATAGCGGTTCTACTTTTGCAAATGTTGCCATAGCCGGATCAAATAAAAGTTGGATCAATACAGGTAACGTGGCTGCCAGTGATAACGTTTATGCAAGCTATGGCTCATTAAACGGATCTTCACCCAGCTATACCGACTATCTTCAGGCCACTGGCTTTGGCTTTTCAATTCCCGGGCTTGTAACTATAAACGGTATAGAAGTTCAAGTGGAGAGATCAGATGTCAATACCCGCACTGCAGATTATCAAATACGAATTGTAAAGAATGGAATAATAAGTACTACTGAAAGATCATCCGGTGCCGGTTATCCAAATGCAGATTCGTATCAAACTTTTGGAAGCTCTGGTGATTTGTGGGGAGAAACATGGACAGATGCAGATATTAACGCCGGAAATTTTGGTGTTGCAATTTCTGCTCGCCGATCAGTAAGCGGTACAAATGCGGGAAGAGTGGATCATATTCGAATAATAGTTTATTATGATTTTATAATACTACCAGTAAAGCTTTCAAGTTTTTCAGCAACAAAGAAAAATAATATGGTAGAATTGAACTGGTTGGCAAATGATGAATCGAACATGAATCGCTATGAAGTAGAAAGGTCTACAGATGGCAGGAATTTTTCTTCATTCGTGACAGTTGCGGGAAGAAATCAATTCAACAGTACTAACTACGTTTCTACAGATTTAAATCCAAACCGGGGAATAAATTATTATAGACTCAGCATGATTGAAAATAGTGGAAGAACAACTTATTCAAAAATTGTTTCGGTTCATTTCAGCAGTGGCAAAACAAGTATTCTCTATCCCAACCCGTGGATAAAAGGAACTGAGTTGAATATTATTAATGCAAATGGGGATGTAATAAAAGCAGATTTTTATTCATTAGCCGGAAATCAACTTGGCACTTCAATAAGCGGAGGAAGAAACGTAATTACAACACCTATTCTGAATATA
>JANPEU010000535.1:0-2210 GCA_031423175.1 Bacteroidota bacterium | reverse complement strand
TATCATTACTGTTTTGCCCAATACATCAAACAACTGCTGCACATAATTTATTTGCGAAGCGGTAGTACCCGAATGAGCAAGACAGGTCATGCTTTGTTGTATGGCAATTGCTGTGTTAGGCATTGCCCGGATAACCGGAACAGGTTTACCAATTGCTTTTTGCAACTGATCGATCCATACACCGGTAATAACCGAAACGAGTACATGCTTTTTGGGATCCAGTGCCGGTTTTATTTCTTTAATAATATCAGCATAGTTATATGGCTTTACGGCAAGAATAATAATTTCACTATCCTTTACTGCTTTTTTATTATTGCTATGCACCATACAACCCCGTTCTGCAAAACGATTTAATGAAGCAAGATTGCGGCGGGTTATACTTAACTCTACCGGACGGCTGAATTCACTCATAATTAAACCATCTGCTATCGATGCACCGAGATTTCCACCGCCAATAATTGCAATTTTCTTTGACATAATTTTTCTTTTTTATAAAAATAAAAATGCCACACAGATAATATCTCTTGTGGCAGGCAACGGTGTAAAAATAAGATGAATCATTGAAACTGAAGTGAACTTCTTTTAAATGATATTATTAATGGTAGAAAATATTATTGAATCATCATTCTTTTAGTGTCTTGTCATACCGAACGGTAACCCGAAGCTTCGGGTTAAAACTCATTGTGCTTTAGGAAAAAATAGTGAGGTATCTCATACTTTTATGAGTGTATGAGATTCCTCGTTGAGAAACTTTTAAAAAATAGAATCATTAAGTTCGGCTCGGAAAGACAAGACTCCGATTTTTTTTTTAAAAAGCGATATAAATTAAAAAAAATAAAAACTCTTTTTATGAATTTGGGCTCAGTAATATTTTTTACCCAACAGAAAATTATTGACATATTCTTTCACGCCTTCTTCCAATGAGTAAAAATCATTTTTATAACCTGCAGCTTTCAATTTGGTCATATCAGCTTCAGTAAAATACTGGTACTTATCCCGGATGTCCAAAGGTGTATCTATATATTCAATAACGGGTTC
Organism: Bacteroidota bacterium; assembly: GCA_031423175.1. Taxonomy (GTDB): domain Bacteria; phylum Bacteroidota; class Bacteroidia; order Chitinophagales; family Chitinophagaceae; genus VBAR01. The sequence goes on along the minus strand of JANPEU010000535.1, from coordinate 1,172 downwards.
TTTATTTAGTGCAGTAAAAATTGATTTTACCAAATCATTAAAAGTTCTTGCTTTACCCGTTCCGGCGTTATATAATCCTACAGCGGGTTTATTATCCATAAACCAGTAGCAGATGCTTACAATATCTTTTACATAAATAAAATCACGAAGCTGTTCGCCATCTTTAAATCCTTCCTTATGCGACTTAAACAGTTTTACTTTTCCGGTTTGTTGTATCTGGTTAAAAGCATGAAAAATTACACTCGCCATTCTTGCTTTATGATATTCGTTAGGGCCATATACATTAAAAAATTTTAACCCTGCCCAGAAAGGTGGCTGATTAGTCCCCATCTCCGCCGGCTGGCGGAGAGAAGAAGATTGTCGAAGGACCCATTTATCAAATTCATTTTTTGAAACACCGTATGGATTTAACGGGATTAATTTTTCAACGATAGCATGATCATCTTTATAGCCTAACTCGCCGCTGCCATACGTAGCTGCAGAAGATGCATAAACAAGTGGAATATTTTTATCAGTACAATAGTTCCAGATTTGTTTTGAATATTCCAGGTTCAATTTTTCGTGAATGGAATAGTCAAACTCTGTCGTATCGGTTCTTGCACCCAGGTGAAAAACAAAATTGATATCGGGTTTGTTTTCATTTAACCAGTCAAATAATTCTGCCCGTTCAATTTTTGAAATAAATTTTTTCGATTCGTAGTTTGGCTTTTTTTCTTCATCTGTAAATTCGTCAACGAGAATCAGGTTGTAAAACCCATTTTGATTTAAAAAGCCAACGAGATAACTGCCGATGAAACCAGCTGTTCCTGTAATTAGTATAACTGAATCATTATTCATTAAATTGAAATTAAAGCTGCGCCAGCCTCTTCTTTATTTAAATATTTTTCAATCGCCGTATCATATTCTTCTTTCCACCAGTCAATGGTTCCCCAGAAATCTTCATCAACCAGCATTTCGCCGCTGGTTACCAAACCTAATCTTTCATGCGGAAAATCAGTTACGATTTTTTCAAATTTTTCAATCGAAGAAGGTTTTATACATACAACTACACGAGATTGTGCTTCCCCAAAAAGCTGCGCATCTTTTCGTAAACCTTCTTTTGTTTCGATGGCAAATCCCAATTCATTATTAAAACCACTTTCGCAAAGCGTAACAAACAAACCGCCTTCACT
>JANPEU010000534.1:0-2422 GCA_031423175.1 Bacteroidota bacterium | reverse complement strand
TGTTTTCCCCAATAACGGGCTATATGAATATACTATTTGTATTGGAAAATATTTTTTCGCTTACGTTTTTATTTCCTGACAAAGCTCTATCAAAATTCCATTCGTCGTTTTAGGATGAAGAAAACAAATTAATTTATTGTCCGCTCCTTTTTTTGGCTTATCGTTCAGCAGAATAAAGCCTTCCTGTTTCATTCTGTTCATTTCAGCTTCTATATCATCCACATCAAAAGCAATATGATGAATACCTTCACCTTTTTTTTCAATAAATTTTGCAATCACTCCATCCGGATCAATGCTTTCCAGTAATTCAATTTTTGTTTCACCTGTTTTAAAAAAAGCGGTGTTTACATTTTCTGATTTCACTACTTCGGTTTTATAACAGTTGGTATTCAGTAGTTTTTCAAATAACGGAATTGAAATAGAAAAACTCTTTACAGCAATGCCAATATGTTCAATTTTTTTCATCAGCAAAATTGGGTTTGATGATGAAGGTAATAAATATAAATTGAGGATGGGTTGTTGAGTTAGACTGAAATTCGATTAGAGTGATGATGGGATGTTTTGAGTCTGGCCCAATTAGCACAAATGAGGTTGTTAGAGGCTATACATTTTTACTTTGGAACCATTTTTTGTATCATACTTTAAAACAAGTTGCTTCTCGGTTAATTTGTCAATTTGTATACGATTGAGAATTTCCGGCTCGTTAAAAATATCACTTGGAAAATTAAAGAATTGTTTTCGTCCTGTCTGAACGTTGTGCAAAGTCATTTTATCTTTTTTGGATGGAACGTCATTTTCGCTATAAAGTAAAAATTCTTTTTCTTCAACTATATCAATCCAGGCAGCCCCAGACTTTAAAATATTTTTTCCTGTCGACTTTTTAATTAGCTCAATATAGTTGGGATTGCCAGATCCAAACGAATGAGCCAAAACAAAATAGTGCTTAAAATCTGCGGCAACATAGCCCAAATTTTTATATAGCATCCCTTTTGAAGTTGATGCTAGCTCAGTTATTGTTTTGCCCCCCTTTTTAAGATAAAGATATTGTAAGGTGTCGTCGGTTTTAAATGAAATTGTATAACCACCTTTTAAAGTTGTGTCATAATCGTACGGTTCTATGTCGTCTATAGAGTCTGTTTGTGCATTTGAAGAAACCCCCAAAAATAAAGTCGTTATGAAAATGAGAAGAGGTCGCATTGTATAGCCGCTAATTGTTGTGTTTACGAAATTAAGAATATTTGTAAAAAGCAGAAGCAGTTATGTAATGCCGAATAGAATTCTCAAACGTACAAGAGTGCGACGCAACGGAAGCCCAATCGTAGCAATTCAGCAGGGTTCATAACAAATCTCATTGTTTGTTTTGCGATTTCGGTAAAATTAATGCCAAGACCTGAAAGTTAATGGATAAATAGGCTGGTTTGGGTTAAATTTGCTGTTCACTGAAACGAAAACAAAGAAGATTTATGGTTAAGCTTCCAATTTATTTAGATCATAATGCCACGACACCTTGCGACCCTCGTGTGGTAGAAGCAATGATCCCTTATTTTACCCAGAGTTTTGGAAATGCGGCAAGCCGCAATCATCCGTTTGGCTGGCAAGCTGAAGGTGCAGTTGATGATGCCCGTGAACAAGTAGCAAAATTGATAGGTGCCGATGCAAAGGAAATTATTTTTACTTCAGGTGCAACTGAAGGTGATAACCTGGCTATTAAAGGCGTCTATGAAATGTATGCCAGTAAAGGCAATCACATTATCACATGTAATATAGAACACAAAGCGGTATTAGATACTTGTAAGCATATAGAAAAAGAAGGTGGCGAAGTAACCTATCTGAAAGTGAATGATGACGGGCTTATTGATTTGGTGGAATTAGAAGCGGCGATAAAGCCAACTACAATTCTTATTGCCATTATGTATGCCAATAATGAAATTGGTTCGGTAATGCCGATGAAAGAAATAAGTGTAATTGCAAAAAAGCATGGCGTACTTGTTTTTACAGATGCAACTCAAGCTGTCGGTAAAATTCCAGTGGATGTAAATAAAGATGGGATTGATTTACTGGCAATGACTGCACATAAAATGTACGGGCCAAAAGGAGTTGGCGCATTATATGTTCGTAGAAAAAATCCCAGAGTGAAAGTAACTGCACAAATGGATGGCGGCGGTCATGAAAGAGGAATGCGCAGTGGTACATTAAATGTTCCGGGCATCGTTGGTTTTGGAAAAGCATGCGAACTTGCCATGAATGAAATGGAAGCAGATGCAAAACGATTGAGTGTGCTGCGTGATAAATTAGAAAATGGATTGATGACACTTGAAGAATCCTATATAAATGGAAGCAAACAATATCGTTTGCCACACGTTACAAATATTTCTTTCAAATATGTGGAAGGCGAAGGATTGCTGATGGGTTTTAATAAAGA
>JANPEU010000533.1:0-3847 GCA_031423175.1 Bacteroidota bacterium | reverse complement strand
ATTCGTTAATGAAAGCGGGGTTTGCCTTCGTAAACTAACAAATTTAAGGCGTGAAGGGAGTATATTGCAGGTAAAATTTTCAGATGATAATTGATTTCAGGTCAGATACAGTTACCAAACCGTCACCGGCAATGCTTGATGCAATGATGACTGCACAAGTAGGTGATGATGTATTTGGTGACGACCCATCTATTAATGAATTAGAAAAAATAGCGGCCGAATTATTTGGAATGGAAGCGGCCGTTTTTTGTCCATCGGGTACTATGACCAATCAAATTGCAATAAAATGTCATACCCAACCTGGTGATGAAGTGATTTGTGATGAATCATCTCATGTGTATCAATATGAAGGCGGAGGCATTGCATTTAATTCATCTGCGTCTGTAAAATTATTAAATGGTGACCGGGGAAGAATAACTGCCGAACAAGTAAAAGCTTCAATTAATCCAGACGATAACCACAAGGCAAGAACAAGTTTAGTTTCTTTAGAAAATACCAGCAACCGTGGCGGTGGCAGTTGCTATGATTTTGAAGAAATAAAAAAAATAAAATCTGTTTGTACCGAAAATAATTTAGCCTTCCATCTGGATGGAGCAAGAATATGGAATGCTTTGGTTGCAAAAAAAGAAACACCGAAACAATATGGAAATATTTTCGATAGTATTTCAATTTGCCTGAGTAAAAGCCTTGGTTGTCCGGTGGGCAGTTTATTATTGGGCAAAAAAGATTTTATAAAAAAAGGAAGACGTATAAGAAAAGTTTTTGGTGGCGGTATGCGGCAAGCAGGTTTTATGGCCGCTGCGGGTATTTATGCTTTGCAAAATAATGTTGAGCGGTTAAAAGAAGATCATCTTCACGCCACACAAATTGCAGATGCTGTAGCTAAAAAAGATTTTGTAAAATTATTATTGCCTGTTGAAACCAATATTATCATTTTTGAATTGACTGATTCATTATCTGCCGCTGAACTTGTTTCAAAATTGAATGAGAAAAATATTCTATCCTATGCGATAGCACCCAACAGGGTGCGGTTTGTGGTGCATTTGGATGTGAACGTAGAAATGGTAAACAAAACAATTGAAGTAATTGAAAAATTATAATTTCTTAAACTTTTTATCTCACAATTTAAAATAATTATGCTCCCTAAAATAAACCCCTCAACTACCGATGCTTGGAAAGCACTGGAAGCCCATGCCGTTGAGATGAAACAAATGCACCTACGTGAGTTATTTGTAAACGATACGAACCGTTTTGAAAAATTTGCACTTTGTACAAAAGATATTGTATTTGATTATTCAAAAAACATACTTGCAACTAAAACATTGCAATTGCTTTTCGATCTGGCAAAAGAATGCAAACTGAAAGATGCGATCGAAGCTATGTATAACGGTGATAAGATAAATGAAACTGAAAACCGCTCGGTATTGCATATAGCATTAAGAAATTTTTCCAGGTCTCCGGTTTATAGCGAAGGAAAAGATGTGATGCCTGATGTGAGAAAAGTATTGAGACAAATGAAAAATTTTTGTACTTCTATGCATAGTGGCAAATGGAGAGGTTTTACAGGTAAGAAAATAAAATATATTGTAAACATAGGAATTGGTGGAAGTGATTTGGGACCGTTAATGGTAACTGAAGCATTAAAACCATACACCGTTAAAGGGATAGAAACATTTTTTGTTAGCAATGTGGACGGAACACATATTACAGAAACATTGAAAAAAGTTGACGCAGAAAAAACATTATTCTTAATTGCATCAAAAACTTTCACTACGCAGGAAACAATGACTAATGCACATACTGCAAGAGAATGGTTTTTACAATCGGCAAAAAAAGAAAAGTTTGTTGCCAAACATTTTGTTGCATTAAGCACCAATGAAACCGAAGTAGTAAAATTTGGTATTGACAAACAAAATATGTTTCCGTTCTGGGATTGGGTTGGTGGTCGTTATTCGTTATGGAGTGCAATTGGATTATCGATAGGGTTGACAATTGGCTATAAAAATTTCGAACAATTGCTGAAAGGTGCTCATGCAACAGATAATCATTTTCGAAATGAACCATCCGATAAAAATATTCCGGTGTTGATGGCTTTGATTGGCTTGTGGTACACCAATTTTTTTGGCGCACAATCTGAGGCTATACTCCCATATGATCAATACCTGCATCGCTTTGCAGCATATTTTCAACAGGGTAATATGGAAAGCAACGGAAAATCGGTTGACCGGAATGGTGAAGCTGTTGAATATCCAACAGGCCCTGTTATCTGGGGCGAGCCGGGAACAAATGGTCAGCATGCTTTTTATCAATTAATACACCAGGGAACATCTTTAATTCCCTGCGATTTTATTGCGCCTGCACAATCGCATAATCCGACAGGAGATCATCATCAAAAATTGATGAGCAATTTTTTTGCACAAACAGAAGCATTGATGAATGGAAAAACAGAACAAGATGCCGAAGCAGAATTGCAAAAAGCTGGGCTGACAAAAGAGCAAATTGTAAAATTGTTGCCTTTTAAAATTTTTGCCGGCAATAAACCAACCAATTCATTTCTTATAAAAAAAATAACCCCTTTTAATTTAGGACAACTGATTGCACTCTATGAACATAAAATATTTGCACATGGTGTTATCTGGAATATTTTCAGTTTCGACCAATGGGGTGTTGAATTGGGAAAACAATTAGCAAATAAAATATTACCTGAATTGAAAAGCAAGGAACCGGTAAGCAATCATGATGCATCAACAAACGGATTGATAAATGTGTATAAGAAAATGAGAAAATAGTTTTAGCTTTAAATACATAAACGGGAAACAATGAAATTTTTATTTTTAATAATTGCTGCTTTTACTTTTACCGCTGTAAAAAGCCAGGATCATAATTTATTTGATTTACAAAAGCATTTACAAAAAAATAATATTGAACAAGACTTAGAGTTGCAAAAGGATATTGCAAAAAACAATCTGAAAGGGTATCGGACTTACCTGAGCTCCTGGAAAAATTTGTCGAATTCTCAAGACGAGCCTCAAAACACAATGGGCCGTATACCCAATTTGAAAGTACAGCAACCAACCTTAGGAATAATTCCGAATGTAAAAGTGAATCCAGTAACATCAGGCATTATTCCAAATGCAGCTATTCCAAAAAAATAATTTCTGTCAGGTAAAATCAATAATGTAATTCGGGAACAAGCTCAGTATGTTTTTTAATAACCCTAATTGCTTTTCTGCCTTTGTATTCTACTTCTATTGTGAGAATTGATTTATCTTTTATCGGCTCCGTTGCAGTTTTAAGAATAATCCCCAACTCTGCTTTCCATAATTTTCGATTGTTTCCTGTTTTAAGAACAACAGGCTTATTCTCCGGCAAGCTGTTCCCAATTGCAATGATATTTTCCTTTTCCTCAAAAAGATTCATCTTATAAAAATTTCCATTGAAAGAAGCACCTACTAGTTTTGGCTGTGCATCTTTCCTGGTTTCAAAATAAATCATATAAGTAGTGTCGTGAACTTTTCCAATTTCATTTCCATTTTCATCAACTGGAATCGTACCCGGTGTATTTATTTTATAAAAAGAATACGCTTTATAAATACCCGTACTTGATTGCGAACAAGAAACAAAAACCAAAACAGATGCAATTACAATTATTATAACAAGAATTTTATCAGGATTTAATTTCATCATTTCTTTTTTTTATTAATACTAAAAAAGCCGTCTGCAAGATACAGACAGCTTTTAATTTATCATGACTGTTGGGTTATACCAATTTGATTTATTCTTTAATCCAAAAAATCCAGTATAATACCGAGAGCAGAAACGACTTTCATTTTGGACTAAATTGTAT
>JANPEU010000532.1:0-7978 GCA_031423175.1 Bacteroidota bacterium | reverse complement strand
TAATTGTTGAATAATGATCATAAGGCTAAAAAATGTCCTTCGCTTTATTCAGGATAAGCTGAAACGAAGATGCAATGAAAAATCCCGATAGCCTTCGGGACTGGTAACACAATAATTCAACTAACTGCTATAAAGAACTTTTTGTATAAATAATTGATTGACCCGACCTAAGTTCTCCGCCAGCTGGCGGAGGACAGGGCCTTTTATTTCGCAGCCGCCATCAATTTTTTTCCTTTCTCAATCGCATCATCAATACTTCCTACAAGATTAAATGCTGCTTCAGGATATTCATCCACTTCACCATCCATAATCATATTAAAACCACGGATTGTTTCTTCTAACGGAACCAACACTCCTTTCAAACCTGTAAATGCTTCGGCAACATGGAAAGGCTGAGAAAGGAAACGCTGTACTTTTCTTGCACGATATACCGTCATCTTATCATCATCACTCAATTCATCCATACCAAGGATGGCAATGATATCCTGTAGTTCTTTATATCGCTGTAAAATTAATTTCACTCTGTTTGCACAATCATAATGTACATCACCCACAATTTTCGGTGTAAGAATTCTTGATGTAGAATCCAACGGATCCACAGCAGGATAAATTCCTAAGTCAGCAATTTTTCTACTCAATACTGTTGTAGCATCCAGGTGAGCAAAGGTTGTTGCAGGAGCTGGGTCAGTCAAATCATCTGCAGGTACATAAACCGCCTGTACAGATGTGATAGATCCATTTTTTGTAGAAGTAATTCTTTCCTGCATTAATCCCATTTCTGTAGCAAGTGTTGGTTGGTACCCCACAGCAGATGGCATACGACCTAACAACGCCGATACTTCGGAGCCTGCTTGTGTAAAACGAAATATATTATCTACGAAAAATAAAATGTCTTTCCCTTTTCCGGTACCATCACCATCACGGAAATATTCTGCAACGGTCAATCCACTTAATGCAACTCTTGCACGGGCACCGGGTGGTTCATTCATTTGACCAAATACGAATGTTGCTTTTGAATCTTTCAAATCCTCCATATTCACTTTGCTCAAATCCCATCCGCCTTCTTCCATACTATGTTTGAAAGCATCGCCATATTTCATAATGCCTGCTTCAATCATTTCACGCATCAGGTCATTTCCTTCACGGGTTCTTTCTCCCACACCTGCAAACACTGATAAACCTGAATAAGATTTCGCAATATTATTAATCAACTCCTGAATCAAAACTGTTTTACCCACACCTGCACCACCAAACAAACCAATCTTACCACCTTTTGCATATGGTTCAATCAGGTCAATAACTTTAATACCCGTAAGTAATATTTCAGCGGCCGTACTTAAATTTTCAAATGCCGGTGGTTTTGCATGTATTGGACGGCCACCTTTTTTTGATACCTGTGGTAAACCATCAATCGCATCTCCTGTTACATTAAATAATCGACCATTAATTTCTTCGCCAATCGGCATTGCAATCGGAATGCCTGTATCCACCACTTCCATACCACGTTGTAAGCCTTCGGTTCCGTCCATTGCTATGCAACGAACACTGTCTTCGCCGAGATGTTGTTCCACTTCAAGAACCAGCGTATCACCATTTTGTCTTTTAAGTTCTAATGAATTAAAAATTTCAGGAAGAGTACCATTGAATTGTACGTCCACTACGGCTCCAATGATTTGTTTTATTTTGCCAACGTTTGCCATAATATACAGAGGGGTTATTTTAGGCGGCAAAGGTAAGGGTGCAGCGATAATCTGCAATAAGAAATTTGAGCAATTTTGGGTTGGGGAAAACTAAATTCCAATCAGCTTTTCATCGAATTATCTGAACGTGATTGGAGTTTTTATTCCTTAATAATAAATTTTACAAAATGCCTTATTCCCAATAAAAATACCGGTTAAATTGTTGCGTATCCCCTGAAGCAACTCAATACTCCTACTTTCAGATACAATTTTCCCGGTTGAAATATTAAAATACCAATCTTGAAAAATTCTTATCTGTGTTATATCATCAGCATTTACCCGAGACTGAACTACCTTATACTTTGAATTACCAGCAGCATCATAAACAGAAAGGGTGTCTGCCGGCATTTGCCATGTGAATATTTCTTTAGCTGGAATTTGCTTATTTGTTTCCGGGTCTAAGCCTATCAGTTTCCCTTTTTCCATTGCCTGCAGAATTAGAAGTGGGACAGACTTTCCATTTTCTGTTTTTACTGCAAATTCATCTTTTGTAATTGATTTTATGATCCATTCGCAATCAGATGCTTTTAATAAAGAAGTATCGTGCCTAATAAAAAATTTAGTCGCATCCTGACCAAAAACCAGAGTTGAAAACAGGAAAGAAGAAATAAGCAATTTAATTCGCATTGTAAGTAGTTTGATATGAAACGAAAAAGCAAACCACTTCTTTTATATGATGAGGATATTTAAAAAATTTAACAAGCTCTTTTTCTATAAAATCTAACCTATCTCTCAGAATTTCTTTCCTTAAATTTGCCCACATGCAACTTACAGAAGTAACTACCCCGCAACTTGCAAAAGAATTTATTCAGGCAAATATTGAACTGAATAAAAACAATCCTGCCTGGATCCGGCCATTGGACAAAGATGTAAATGAAGTATTTGATGAGAAAAAAAACAAATCATTCCGCTTCGGGGAAATTATCCGCTGGGTATTAAAAGATAAGGATGGAAAACTGATTGGCCGTATCGCCGCATTTGTAAATAAAAAATATAAGAATAAAGGTGATGAACAACCAACAGGCTGTATTGGTTTTTTTGATTGTATAAATAATCAGCCTGCGGCCGATATGTTATTTGATGTAGCAAAACACTGGTTGATACAAAAGGGAATGGAAGCCATGGATGGACCGGTCAATTTTGGCGAAAGGGATCGGTGGTGGGGATTGGTGGTAAAAGGAGCTGATAAAACACCGATGTACTGTATGAATTTTAACCCCGTTTATTATGTTACACTTTTTGAAAACTATGGTTTCAAAAATTTTTATAACCAGTTATGTTTTGGTATGTCAGTAAACACCCGGATACAGGAAAAATTTTATACCCGCCATGCCGACTGCAATAGAGATCCAAATTATAAAGCAAAGCATATAAAAAAAAATCAGTTAGAAAAATTTGCTGATGATTTTACCATCATTTACAATAAGGCCTGGGCCGGACATGGTGGTTTAAAAGCATTGGATAAAAAAGTGGTTGTAAAAATGTTTCAGTCCATGAAGCCGATAATGGATGAACGCATCAGTTGGTTTGCATATTATAAAGATGAACCGATAGCCATGTGGGTTAATCTGCCTGATCTGAATCAATGGTTTAAATATCTGAATGGAAAATTTGATCTGTTACATAAATTAAAATTCCTTTTGATAAAAGCTTCGAAGCGTTGTAATAAATTTACAGGTCTCGTATTTGGTGTTGTCCCGGAGTTTCAGGGAAAAGGTGTGGATTCTTATATTATTATTGAAGGATGCAGGGTTATTCAGAATCTTACAATTACAGAAAAGGGAGAATATAAAATTGGAAAATGTATTTATGATGAATATGAAATGCAATGGATTGGTGAGTTTAACCCGAAGATGGTTAATGTAGCAGAGAATCTAACACCTATCCACAACAAGATACTAACCACATACCGTTATTTATTTGACCAGACAAAAGAATTTAAACGGCATCCGATGCTTTGATAATTTTAGATTTTAGATTGTAGATTTTAGATTTTAGATTTGCTTAACTCAATTAAAAAATAAGAACTCCTCTTTAGGGGATGTGGGTATGGAAAAATTCATTGTATCGGCACGCAAATACAGACCACAATTGTTCGACACCGTCGTAGGTCAGTCGCATATCACTACCACATTAAAAAATGCAATTTTAAATAATCATCTTGCTCATGCATTTTTATTTTGTGGCCCACGGGGTGTAGGCAAAACCACCTGCGCCAGAATTCTTGCAAAAACAATTAATTGCGAAACGCCGACTAAAGAAGGTGAAGCTTGTGATAAATGCCAGAGTTGTACTTCATTTAATGATGGCGCATCTATGAATTATTTTGAATTGGATGCAGCTTCAAATAATTCTGTAGAAAATATAAGAGAGCTTGTGGACCAAATTCGTTTTGTACCGCAAAGCGGAAGATATAAAGTGTATGTAATTGATGAGGTACACATGTTAAGTACATCTGCATTCAATGCGTTTTTAAAAACCCTGGAAGAACCTCCCTCCTATGCAATATTTATTTTAGCCACTACCGAAAAACATAAAATACTTCCTACTATACTCAGCCGTTGCCAGATTTTTGATTTTAAAAGAATCACAATGAAGGACACCGTTGATCATTTAAGCAGTATTTGTAAAAAGGAAAAAATAAAAGCCGAGAAAGCTGCATTGCAGCTGATGGCGCAGAAAAGTGAGGGCTGTTTGCGTGATGCCCTGAGCATTCTGGATAAAATAGTAAGTTTTACAAATGGAGATGTAAACTATGCAAACACACTGGAGCATCTGAATATTTTAGATGAAGATTATTATTTTAAACTCATTGAAAATATGCAGCAGCAAAATCTTTCCGCTGCCATGCTGCTATACGATGATATAAACCGTAAAGGATTTGAAGGTGATATGGTGCTGAATGGTTTTGCAGAATTCATCCGGAACCTGTTGGTATGTAAAGATGAAAAAACAGCCAACTTGATGGAAGCCGTAGAGGCATTTAAAGAAAAATATATTTCAACAGCAAAAATTATGAATGCACCTTTTCTTATCAGTGCATTAAATATTTTAAATGAATCAGAAATAAATTATAAAGCAGCCCGCAACAAACGCCTGCATGTAGAACTTGCAATTATCAAACTCTGTTACCTGCACCAGGCATTGGAGTTAACGGCTGAAACGAATGGCTTGAGTAAAAAAAAACTGATTGATGCTGATAAACCGGTTGCATTTAGAAATATCCAACCCATCGAAGTACACACTTCAAAGTTTAATGTACGCCAGCCTCATAGTTCCGCCAGACTTGAAGCGAAACTGATTATTGAAACTTCGTCAAAACGAAATGAACCAGCATTGAGTTTGGTAGAAGAAGAAATGATTGAACAATCAGGAAATCTCCAATCGACAAGTTCCAACCAGCAACCATCCTACGCTAAAACTTCGGATGGCAAGCCAACTCCCAATCCCAAGCTTTCGGCTCTTAAAAAAATTCAGGATCAATACAAAACACAAACCAACGGAGATAAGAACATCCTTGCAAAACCTTTGGAAATAGAAAGTCTGCAACGGGCATGGAATGAATTTGCACAACTATTAAAAGATCAGAAAAATGCAGCGGGTCAAAATTTTGAAATGGCTACACTGCATATTGTAAATGCAAATATGTTTTTTGCAAAGGCGGGAAATAATATTCAGTTCCGTTTTATAGAAACCACCGGTTTAAAAGCAACTGATTTTTTAAAAATTAAACTACAGAATAGTTTATTACAGTTTTACGTAGTAATGGAAGAAAACAAAGAACTGAATCCAAAAACAGATGCTCCGCTTACTTCCCGTGAACAGTTTATCAAACTAGCCGATCAATATCCGTTGGTAAAAGAATTAAAGGAACGATTGAAATTGGAGTTGGATTATTGAGTTTTGGTTGTACAGGATCCCAATATTTCACTCCACACATTATTCCACATTTTGCCTTAATTTCGGGCAGTTTAAATCTGCAATCTTAAATCTAAAATTTGCAATAGCATCATGGCTGAAGTAATATTAATGCCCCGCTTAAGTGATACCATGACCGAAGGTGTAATTGCAGCATGGCATAAAAATGTTGGCGATAAAGTAAAGAAAGGTGACCTGCTTGCCGAAGTGGAAACCGATAAAGCAACCATGGAATTGGAAAGCTATAAAGATGGTACGCTGCTGCATATTGGTATTACAAATGGCGGTAAACTTCAGGTAAACGACTTGCTCGCAATTATTGGTACACCTGGTGAAGATATAAGTTCATACTTAGGTGGCGCATCAACTGCAACAAAAGAAGAACCTAAAAAAGAAACGGCTCCTCAACCAACGAATCAACCCATTGATCAAATAACTTCTTCAATTGACATTTCAAAGATGGAAGAAGTTGTGCTGATGCCGCGGCTAAGTGATACGATGACAGAAGGTGTAATAGCATCCTGGCATAAAAATGTTGGCGATGCAATAAAGAAAGGCGAAGTGCTTGCAGATATTGAAACGGATAAAGCCACGATGGAATTGGAGAGTTATAAAAACGGCACCTTATTATATATAGGTGCTCAGGTAGGGGAAAAGATAGAAGTAAACTCATTGCTTTGCATTATTGGAGAAAAAGGAAAAGTAAAGGTTGATGAGATTGTAGCAGCTGCTAAAAGTGGATCGCAGCCTGTAGTCAATAGTTTACCTGCCGAAGTTTCAACAAAAGCAGTACAACCACAAGTTATAATGGACAAGCAACCAACCGTTATCAGTCAACCATCAACAACTAACGGTCGCCTGAAAGCATCCCCACTTGCAAAAAAAGTTGCAAAGGAAAAAGGCATTGACATTAAATCACTTCACGGAAGTGGAGATGGTGGCAGAATAATAAAAGCAGATGTTGATAGTTACAATAAATCTGCACCATCAACAAAATCTACTTCTCCTCAAGGCGGGGTTGATATTTTACCATGGTCTGTAATTGCAAATGGAGAAGAAGGCTATACTGATATCCCAAACAGTCAGATTCGAAATATAATTGCAAAACGTTTAAGTGAGAGTAAATTCAGTGCTCCGCATTTTTATCTTACGATGGAAATAAATATGGACAATGCCATGAGTTTCCGTACACAACTCAACGAAGTAAGTCCGGTGAAAGTAAGTTTTAATGATATTGTTTTAAAAGCTGCTGCATTGGCATTACGCCTGCATCCTGCAGTAAATGCCTCGTGGATGGGTGATAAAATACGTCGCTATCATCATATACATATTGGTGTAGCTGTTGCGATAGAAGATGGATTGATCGTTCCGGTAATCCGCTTTGCAGATCAAAAAAGTTTCCCGCAGATAGCTGCTGAAACAAAAGAACTTGCTACTAAAGCAAAAAATAAAAAACTACAGCCTAACGAATTTTCCGGAAATACATTTACCATTTCTAATCTTGGGATGATGGATATTGAAGAGTTTACTGCAATTATCAACCCACCTGACAGTTGCATTATGGCTGTAGGAAAAATAAAAGAAACCGTAGTAAGAAAAGGTGAAGGGTTTGGAGTAAGCAACTTTATGAAAGTAACACTCAGTTGCGATCACCGGAGTGTGGATGGCGCCCTTGGTGCTGCGTTTTTACAATCATTTAAAAAAAATCTGGAAGCCCCGGTAGGAATGATGTTGTAAATCAAAAAAATATTTTTTTGAGTAGGTCCCGCCTTGGCGGGACTTTTTCTTTAAATTCGACATTCAAACAAACCGAGATGGAGAGTTTTATGAGGGTAATTATTTTTTCATTAATGAGTATCATAAGCATTTCGGCTCCGTGCCAGAAGAATAAAAAGGAAGCGGAAAGTTTTTATGTATTTGATAAAGACTGGAAAGAAACCACAACAGATAAGGCTGTATATATGATTTGCGTACAACAAAAGAATGATACCACCTGGCAATGGAATTATTACAATTATCTCGGACCCTTATTATACATTGAGAGCTATCGTAACGAAAAATCAGATACACCACATGGATATCATGCTTATTTTGACAATACTGGTAAAATTGATTCAAGTGGTTATTACTGGAATGGAAAAAGAAACGGCGAATGGTTTTATTTTGATGACAGTCTATCTCCAAAAAGAATTGATATCTTTTCAAATGGTTTAAATATAAGGAAATGGGAAAAAACAACTGACACAATCAGGAATAGTCTTTCTGACCCAAATGAAAAAGAAGCTGAATTCAAAAACGGATTCGAAGGTTGGAAAAAATAC
>JANPEU010000531.1:0-15859 GCA_031423175.1 Bacteroidota bacterium | reverse complement strand
AACCGGTTTTTGAATCGTTGACACACCTGGAACGTTTGTATAAAAAACTGCTGGAAGCAAGAAACAGAAAAGAGGTTGCCGTAGTTAAAGAAATTGAAATGGAAATTTTTAAACGAAAACATCCCTACGTTGATATATCATCGGATTATCTGCAAATGAAATCCACTTATTTTAATTCGGGCTGCTGCTGTTTCAATGACGGCGATATAACAGGAATAGAAATTGCCGATGGAAAAATAAGATTGATAAAGTGGAATAACTTAACTGGTAGAGAAGTTCTTGGAGAGGCAACTCTTGGCATTTTGCAAGAACAGATCTGATAAATTTAACTCAGCACTTTACTGTTTTTCTTTTTTTACCAATATTTCCTCTTGCTTCCATTTTCTTAATATAATCTGCCGCCAGCGGAACTTTGCAAGCTGTGTCACCCATGTTAATGTTTACTGTTCCTATTTTTTTAGAAATTTCAATTGCTTCCTTTGTTAACGATTTTATATAGCCACCTACACCAATTACAAAACTGTTCATCGTATAACGAACACGATTGGGCGCCGTATGAATTTCTTTTTGGATCCGTTGTAATAATTTTTTAATTAAAGGGATATCCAATTCTTCATCTGCTTTCAGAGCAATTACTCCACTTAAAGTACTCCATCCCGCAGAAGCAATTGTTTCTTTTGTTGAATCAATCCATTTCATACCAAGCTCCCAGCCATAAGCACTTTCTGCAGCCACCCACGATACAGTATAATCACACAATGCGGCACTGGTTGCTTTTTCTGCCCATTGATGAATATCCTTTTTACTCATTTTGGATTCATCGGCTATTAACCCTGCGAGATACATGGCATCATAGTTTCCGGTGGCATATAATTCCATTGCAAGCTGATGATCTTTTTTTATTTTTTTCTGAATCACTTTCAGGTCACCAATTTTTACACCAAACAACGGTTCCTTTATCCCGTGATTCAGAAATATTTTTTTTATAGAAGCAGAGCCTTTCTTTTCAAGCTCTATCATTATTTGCTGAGTTGTCATAAAAAAGAATTAAAAAGCTTTCTTCCAACTATTATTTTTTCTATCCCAATCAGGCAATTTCCCATCGGGATCCAGTTTCACTTCTTTTATTATACTGGTAGTTGGCGCCGAAAAAGTATATTTTGCGCCACGCTGCCAAACTTCAACAGGTAAATTTATGCGATGTTCTTTACCGTTAGTTTCAACAATTAAAACTGTAACAGGCATCGGCATTTTTTCAAGACTCTCGATTGTTATCTCCGCTCCCTTCTCAGGAATTTTATCAATATATTTTACTTCATTTACTGTTTGATCGAGCTTCCAGGTATTCAATACCCAACCACGCCAAAACCATCCGAGATCTTCACCTGAAGTATTTTCCATACTATGAAAAAAGTCCCATGGTGTTGGATGTTTGAAAGCCCAACGGCTTACATATTCTCTGAAAGCAATATCAAAACGTTCCGGTCCAAGTACTACTTCCCGTAATGCAGTTAACATAGCACCGGGTTTTAAGTATGCTGCCACTCCAAGATTAGCCTGTTGAACTACGTCAGGTATATTATAAAGGCCATCCATTTTTTCATCATAGGTATATTTTACCATAAACTCATTGTTGGGGTCATCAAAAAAATTACCACCTGATTTAAATTCTCCTTTATTAAATTCATTAGTCGATAATGTGTTGATGAATGTATTAAACCCTTCATCCATCCAGGCATATTTCCGTTCATTACTTCCTACAATCATGGGAAACCAGGTATGCCCAAATTCATGATCGGTTACACCCCACAATCCTTCGCCACTTGCACCTGAACCACAAAAAACAATACCGGGATATTCCATACCACCAACTATGCCTGCCACATTTACTGCCATTGGGTAAGGGTATGTAAACCATTTTTTAGAATAATGTTCTATTGATCCTTTTACAAATTCAGTACTGCGCTGCCATCCATTTTTTACGATGCTTTCAGCAGGATACACACTTACCGCCAACGATTTTTTATTATCGGGTAAATTTATTTTTGCAGCATCCAACACAAATGCTTTTGATGCACCCCATGCAGCATCTCTTGTATTATTAATTTTAAATTTCCAGGTACAGTTAGCCGTTTGCGGTCTTGATTTTTTATCCGTTATTTCTTTTTCACTCCGGATGACAATTGTTTTATCACTGTTTTTTGCATCATTCCATTTTTTTAGCTGGTCACCGGTTAAACACTCAGCAGGGTTTACTAATTCACCACTGCCCATCACAATCAGATCAGCCGGGGCTGTAACAGAAAATTCTATATCACCATATTCAAGATAAAACTCACCCTGTCCCAGGTAAGGCAACGTATTCCATCCTTGTATATCATCATACACACACATCCGTGGAAACCATTGCGCAACTTCATATACAATTCCGTTTTTTGTTTTCAGCCTGCCCATCCGGTCGCTGCCGTAATCGGGAACAGTAAATTCATAACTGATTTTCAGTTTTACTTTTTTACCACCTGCTTTTAAAGCATCCTGTAACCAGACCTGCATCCTTGTATCTGTAGTAGTATATTTTGGTGTAAATGTTTTACCATCCATTTCTACAGAAATAGATTTTATACTATTGCCATCAGTAAATTTTGAATTAGCCCATCTGCCACCGGCAGCAGTAGTAGTGGCAGTAGCACGGGAATCTTGCTTGTAAATATTTTGATCTACCTGCATCCATAAAAATTTTAAATTATCGGGGCTGTTATTGGTATAGCTAATTACCACTTCTGCGGCTACAGAATGTTTTGCTGTATCTAATGTGCAGTTGATAGTATAGTCTGCACGGTTTTGCCAGTACTTAGGTCCCGGCTCACCACTTGCACTACGGTAATCATTGCCGGGGTAAGGATAAAACTGCGGATTGAATGCTTCACGGTTATCAAATTTTGACTGGGCAATCATCAGGGTACATTGCATAAGCAATAAACATAGAATTGAAAATCTCTTCATGTAGTGTGAATTTTATTAAGGATGCAAATTATTGAAAACCTTTGAGGCTAAGATACCAGTCTTCATTTATTTGGAAATTATTAAGGAAAAAGCGATTCAACATTAGAAGTTCTTTCAGATTTGTTCTAAAAAATACTACGAAAGAGGTATTGCCCGCAATTCAAATAAGCCATAGGTTGCATTATCAAAATATTTAACCAAATGTATCCCCGAAACCGCAAACAATTAATCCCGGTAATTCTATTTGTAGTAATAACTGCAATAGTAGTAATTAATTCCTGCCGCAGAATTCAGCATGAAGAGCTATTAGCTCCTAAAGAAAATAGTAACGAAACAAGGTTTTTTAATGTCCCGTCAACTGTTGACCCTATAATAAAAGCACTTGCTAATAAAATTTACCGGCAAAATGAAAAATATCATTTTGTAAATGATTTGGTGAAAAGGGTCGGGTTCCCGGTTTGGGATAAATCATTAATTGTAACCAACCAAGGAGTAAGAGCAGCATCTGCAAGAGTAATGGATGATAGCACTACCCTTATTTATGTCCCATTTGCAATTGATTCGGCTCAATTGGTAAAAGCAACTTTGCTTGCTCAGTTATCACCAGAGGATTCAGTATTCCGACTAGTTTATGACTGGGAGTATAGAAGATTTGGTTTTGATAGTACTACAAATTATACATGGAAGGCAAAGGACATTTTCCATTTATTCGCAAGATTTCAGAAATCCATTTATAACCATCAAAGTTTTCAAATAATAGACGGTAGAATTTTAGGACGAGACTCAGCCTGGCAACCTATAGCAAGTTTTGATCAAAATAATAGTTGGCAAAGATTAAATACATTGCAACCTGTAACTGTTTGTGATATTTATATTACTTGTGATACTTCATGTAAGCGGGCATTTAAAATAACAACCGGTTATTGTGGCTGCCCAACTGTACATAATTTATGTAGCACTCAATGGATAAATGTTGATCCTGGTGGCGGCTCAATGCCTTCTGTATTTTATACAACTTCAATAGGTGAAGGTGGCATCAATGATGCACAAACCTGGTGGGTTAATCAATGTCCTGGTGGCGGCGGTGGAGGTGTTCCGAAAATGAGTGTAACACAGGAATGCTCGGCTACCGGTTGGATACCAATGCCAACATCTGGAAGCTATCAGTATTCGCAATTAGGGTTTCATCATTTAGAAACTTGGGATGTTTCGGGTGAAGATTATGGAAAAATTCAGTTTTGGCGTCAAAATAATATTGATACTATAGGGCTTGATAGTTGTAGAAGGTTAATCCTAAATAAATTATTAAGTGTATTAAATAATAATTTAATGGGGAAAATTCTTAGTAAAATTGATCGATCTATTAAAGAACCTAATAACTTAGAAAAATTCAAAGTTAAATATGAGATGAAACGGTTGGATAGTAGCGTTGCCCAAACCACCTCATTTGCGTACAACACAACGACAAAAATTTTTAGTTGTACAGTTACTTTAGATTCAGCAATAGCTAAAACAGCAACAGATATTTATGTTGCAGGTACTATACTTCATGAAACCATTCACGCATACATGAAATCTGTGTTGTATAGAATAAAAAATGGGGTCACCCTGTCTCAATTACAGGCAATGAGTTATGCTAGCGTTTTTAATGAATATGTAGATAGTCTGAGAGTAAGAAATAGGGCACTGATTCCTACAATATTGAAAGACTTACAAAACGATCATAATTTTATGGCTACAAAGTTAATAGATATAATTGCAGATGCTCTGAAAGAGTTTGACAATAATATCATTAATAATGATAGATATTATTGGTTTCTGACTTGGAAGGGATTATTTGATACTAAACCTTGGCAACAACATTGGCCTAATTATGCAACTTTGCCAATAGTAGGCGCCCCTTTAACAACTGAGGATAGCACAAGAGGTTTGAAATATGCATTAACGCCATTAAGACTAGATTCAATAAATACTGCAATTGGCAACGAAAGACAATCAAATGCAAATTCAAAAGGCCGTAAGCCTATTACGGGTGGATGTTATTAAACACAATTCTAAAATGAAATTATATTCTATATACACAGGCATGTTGTTTCTTTGTTTTTGTTCACTTAGCTGTAATTCTCAAAAAGCAGGCATTGGTAACCAAAGTGAGGATGCATTTTTAAAATGGCTGTTGCCACAAAATAGCGAAATGTATATAAGTAAGAAGACAATAGCTTTAGAACCTACCCATTTTCTAAGCTTAATGAAAGAAATTAAGTTCTCAAAAAGTGATTCAATTAGTATTCAAAAACAAATTAATAAGAATAACACTTCAAATTTCAGATATTCTTTTTTTGCAGGAAAGATCTTTTTAGGCGATTCATTACTGCACATAGAAAAACACAAAGATGGCAACACATATCTTAAAATTTCAAAACCATTTTTTTTTGAGAAGGGAAAAAAAGTTTGGATCTTTGTTGAAGAGTATTGTCCCGATACTTGTGGTGGAGGGAATATAGAAATATATGAAAAAAGTAGTCAGGGATATAAATTAATTGGGGTGGTTCCGATTTGGATTAGTTAAATAAAAAAAACTATTTAAACATTCCTTCCGCAATTGTAATAAATCTTGCTCGAACGAAACTTTTATTGGCCTAATTATTCCCAACCAAGTCCCAATAATTAGCCGCCAACAAATCCTGCGCCATCTGATGATAGTACCAGAGGCTTAAAGTATGCTCTGACTTTATCACGGCTAGATTCAATTCGTAAGGCAGTTTATGCTGAAGATAACGGTACACCAGCTGCTTTGGGAAAACCTAAACAAATAAATGGATGTTATTAAAAAAACACTGTTATGATAAAAATTATAAGAAGAGATTATTTTATTGTGTATATAGTAACAGCTTTATCCATCTCATCATTTAAGTACAACCAATCGGAAGAAAACAAATTTGTACAGTGGTTTTTTGAAAATACTAAAATCAGCAACACTTTGCAAATTGAAACTATTAATATTGATTCATCAGACATTAACCATTTGTTTGAAATACCGGGTTCACTTAAAAACAGAAAGCTGATATTGAAACAAATAAAAGACAATAATGAGTATTTCTTTAAATACGGACCTCTTAAAAATGTAAGAGTTATAAGTAAGGAGAAAATAAATGAAATAAATAAAATAAACACAATTGATTTTTTAAGAATGACAAAACCGGTTTTTTTGAGCAAAGATTTAATTTGGATAAAAGTTGAACATTTTTGTGGCAACCTATGCGGTGGAGGTAATGCTTATGTTTATAAAAAAAAAGAAACAGGATATGAGTTAATAGATTTGAGAATGATCTGGATAAGTTGAGAACATAGTTAGGGGAACATTTTCTCAGCAAACTTCACACTCTCCAGCTTCCCCACATCCACCAGTTTATCCCCGCTATGATTGTACCCTACAATTAAATGTTCAGAGGCTAGTTTAAGATAAACATCTATCAATGAAAATTTTCCTCCGAAGCCGTGCTTTTTCATCAGTTGAAAAATTTCATATTCAAAAACTACCACACAGCTATAAGCCATTTCATGCCTCACCCCCTGCCCCTCTCCTGGCGGAGAGGGGAATGCCATTCTAATTTCCCCAGTGTTATTGTTTTTCCAACCAATCAATCTGTAGTCTTTGTTTAATAAAAAATTTCTGGAAGACTTTCTATCCGTTACTCCAAAACTTATTAATGCTTTATGATCTGTATGAAAATTAATAAGTTTCTTTATATCTAGGTTGGTTAAAAAATCCGCATTGCATGTTATGAATCTTTCACCGGGAGTAAATAAATCTTTTGCTTTTAATAAACCTCCTCCTGTTTCCAACAATTCACTTGTTTCATCACTGATCATTATGTTACTTCCCCACCCATTATTCTTTTTTACAGCATCTACAATCTGTTCAGCAAAATGATGAACGTTTACAATCACATCTTTTATCCCATATTGCTGCAGGTATTCAATATTTCTCTGCAACAATGATTTTCCATTCACCAATGCGAGAGCCTTTGGATGTTTGTCAGTCCATGGTTTGAATCTTGTGCCAAGACCGGCACTGAATATCATAGCTTTCATATCTTTTACCACATAGGCACATAGAAACACAATAGAAAAACACACATAGAATGCTATGTGGAAACCTATGTTTCTATGTGCCTATGTGGTTCCAATTATTTTTTTAAAAATGAATTCTACCTTTTTTTTTCTTCCAAAGGGTTTTCCCAATTTTTATTATCCTGCACACAATGTGTCAACTCTATCCTCACTTTAAATTTATTTTTTAAATGTCTTGCAAGTGCATCAGCTGCATAGACACTGCGATGTTGACCCCCGGTACAACCAAAACTTACCATCAAACTTTCAAAACCTCGTTTTATATATTCTTCCACACTAATATCTACAATATCAAAAACACTATTGAGAAAATCGGGCATCTGTGTTTGTTGTTCCAAAAAATCTTTTACGGCTTTATCTCTGCCGTGTTGTGTTTTCATGACATCAACTCTGCCAGGGTTTAAAATGCCGCGACAATCAAAAATAAACCCGCCACCATTTTCAGTTTCATCAACCGGCAATTCATTACGATAAGAAAAACTGCAGATTTTTACTACCAAAGGTGTTGAATCAATTGCTTGCAGTGGGGTAAATTGTTCAATGACTTCGTTACTGGTACAAATGTCCAATACTTTTTTAAATTCTGGAACTGAAATTCCAATACTTTGATTATTTAAAAACGTTTTTAAATTTTGCAGTGCCAAAGGAATGCTTGTTAAAAAATGTGCCTTACGTTCGAACAAACCCCGAAAACCATATGCACCCAATACCTGTAATAAACGCAGCAACACATACCCATTATATTGTGTTTTAAAAATATTTCTGTCAATCGTTGTTCCAATTGTTTCTTCAAAAAAATCCATATAATCATTCAGCAAATTATTCTTCCATTCATCCGGTAGATTTGCTTTTGCCTGCCAAAGTAAACTTGCCACATCATATTGCGGCGCACCCTTCATTCCACCCTGATAATCGATAAAGCCTAAACCCCCATCGGGTTTAATCATTATGTTTCTGCTTTGAAAATCGCGGAACATGAAATATTTATACTCCGTATGGGTAAGATAGTTACTCAATGCATCAAAATCATCTAACAGCCTTTGCTTGTCATAAGGTTTACGTAGTGCATCTAAAAAATAATATTTGAAGTATAATAAGTCAGCAAGTATTGCCTGCTTGCCAAACTCTTTATTGGTCAGGCATTTTTTATAATCCAACCCCGCATTTCCTTTTACCTGTAAGTTTGCAATGTTCTGCAAACTTTCTTTGAACAGTGAGTAAAGCGTTGACGTATTCCCCTCTTTTTCCAATTGCGATGAAAGTGAGACATCTCCAAAATCCTGTTGCAGGTAAATTAATCTGTCTTCACTTATAAAGTATATTTCAGGAACAGGGAGTTGTTTTTTATAAAAATGATTTGAAAAATAAAGAAAAGATTCATTCTCCTGAATATTTGCACCATACGTTGCCAGTAAAGAATATCCTTTGCCGGTATGAATTCGAAAATATCTTCTCTCGCTTCCGCTTTGAGGCAATACGTCAATAGAAACAGAAGGTTTGCCCGACCAGCTTTCATATACTTTTTCAATGGTATCAAGCACATTTTGCATCAGGCAAATGTAAATGAAATGGTCTGGTTGCCATTCTTCAAACAGGCATTTGTTTTTTATTACCTTTGAAACTTCTATATAGAATATGAGTTATCGCCCCGTAAATAAAGTAAGGATCGTAACTGCCGCCAGTTTATTTGACGGGCATGATGCTGCTATAAATATAATGAGGCGGATCATGCAAAGTAAGGGGGCAGAAATTATTCATCTTGGCCACAACCGGAGTGTAAAAGAAATTGTAGAAACTGCTATTGAAGAAGATGTGCAGGGTATTGCCATTACATCTTACCAGGGCGGTCATGTAGAGTTTTTTAAATACATGAAAGACCTGTTGGAAGAAAATGGTTGCGGACATATAAAAATTTTTGGTGGCGGCGGTGGTACTATTTTACCAACCGAGATTGAAGAATTACATAAATATGGTATTACAAAAATTTACAGCCCCGATGATGGAAGAAAGATGGGCTTGGAAGGGATGATAGAAGAAGTAATAAAATTAAGCCTCCCCAACCCCTCCGAAGGAGGGGCTTTTGAAGACCCGAATTGGAATGGAGTTTTTCCATTAGACGAAGTGAAGGATATTAGAAAAATTGCAAGAATAATATCACTGGCAGAAATTGGGAAAGATTACTCATCATTATTAAAAAAACTACAATTAAAAGCAGAGTCTTCACAGAACCCCCCTTCGGGGGGCAGGGGGGCTATACCTGTACTTGGAATAACCGGTACGGGAGGAGCAGGTAAAAGTAGCGTTACCGATGAAATAGTAAGAAGGTTCTTAACAAATTTTACGGATAAAACAATTGCGGTTATCTCTGTTGACCCATCCAAGAAAAAAACCGGCGGTGCTTTGTTGGGCGATAGGATCCGGATGAATTCAATTTCACATCCCCGGGCATACATGCGAAGCCTTGCAACCCGGGATGATAATACGGCGTTGAGTGCGGCAATGCAAGAGGCAATTGATATTTGTAAAGCGGCTGAGTTTGATTTTATTATTTTAGAGAGTGCAGGAGTGGGGCAAAGCGATGCAAGCATCCTGGATTATTGTGATGTAAGTATGTATATAATGACGCCGGAATATGGTGCTGCAAGCCAATTGGAAAAAATCAATATGCTTGATTTTGCAGATTTGGTTTGCATAAATAAATTTGATAAAGCCGGTGCCTTAGATGCCTTAGCTGATGTAAAAAAACAATATAAACGCAATCACCAGTTATTTACAGCAAAAGATAATGAGTTGCCGATAGTGGGAACCATGGCAAGTAAGTTTAATGATGGCGGGGTGAATCAGCTTTTCACTTTGTTACTTCAAAAGATTGAAACGAAAACAGGTATTAAGTTTGGCGAATATCATTTTGCTGAAACAGCACAAATTTCCCAAGCCATTATTCCATCCAACCGTGTACGATATTTAAGTGAGATAAGCGAAAATAACAGGAGCTATGATCAACTCGTAAAAGATCAATCTGCCATTGCTTCGAAACTGTACAAATTGGATGGCACACTCGAAATGATGAAAGATTTTTCATTTGCTCAGGGCTCACAGGGTTATTCGCAGGCGGTTATGGAAAAAATGAAATTATTTTATGAAGAACAGCTTACACCGGTTTCAAGGAAACTGATAAAGAATTGGAATGAAAAACTAAAAGAATATCAAAAAGATTATTATGAATTTAAAGTGCGGGATAAAATCATAAAACAGGAAATGTTTTCCAGGAGTTTATCCGGAACAAGAATTTCAAAAGTTGTTTTACCAAAATACAAAGATTGGGGCGATCTTTTAAAATGGCAGGCACAAGAAAATGTGCCGGGTCATTTTCCATTTACGGCTGGTGTGTTTCCATTAAAAAGAGAAGGCGAAGACCCGACAAGAATGTTTGCAGGTGAAGGCGGTCCTGAAAGAACCAACAGAAGATTCCATTATGTAAGTCTTGATCAACCAGCTATTCGCTTATCCACTGCATTTGACAGTGTAACGCTTTATGGTGAAGACCCGGATCCTCGTCCAGATATTTATGGTAAAATTGGAAATGCAGGTGTAAGTATTGCAACAGTTGATGATGCAAAAAAATTATATAGTGGTTTTGATTTATGTGATTCAAAGACATCGGTAAGTATGACCATCAATGGGCCTGCGCCGATGTTGCTTGCCTTTTTTATGAATGCAGCAATTGATCAGCAGTGTGAGAAATGGATTGAGGCAAATGGTAAGTGGTTAATGGTGAGTGAAGCTTTTAAGAAAAAATATAAAAATAGTTCCGCCCCCATTTATAATAATACATCATCGCCAGGCCAAATGCCTGAAGGGAATAACGGCCTTGGATTAAAATTGCTGGGATTAAGCGGTGATGAGGTTTTACCAAAAGAAATTTATGACCAATGCAAACAAACAGCTTTAGAACAGGTGCGTGGAACCGTTCAGGCAGATATTTTAAAAGAAGACCAGGCGCAAAACACATGTATTTTTTCTACAGAGTTTGCATTGAAGCTTATGGGCGATGTGCAGGAATATTTTATTAAAAATAAAGTACGGAATTTTTACAGTGTAAGTATCAGCGGGTATCATATTGCAGAAGCAGGTGCTAACCCGATTACACAATTGGCATTTACCTTATCAAATGGATTTACGTATTTAGAATATTATCTCAGCCGCGGAATGAATATTGATGAATTTGCGCCGAATCTATCTTTTTTCTTTAGTAACGGAATGGACCCCGAGTATAGTGTTATTGGAAGAGTTGCAAGAAAAATCTGGGCAAAGGCGATGAAGTATAAATACAAAGCAAACAAGCGAAGTCAGATGTTGAAATATCATATTCAAACATCGGGCAGAAGTTTGCATGCGCAGGAAATAGATTTCAATGATATCCGCACAACACTACAGGCTTTATATGCGATATATGATAATTGTAATTCGCTTCACACAAATGCCTATGATGAAGCAATAACAACACCTACTGAAGAAAGTGTAAGACGGGCAATGGCTATCCAATTAATTATAAACCGTGAGTTAGGAACAGCAAAGACAGAAAATTTTAACCAGGGAAGTTTTGCAATTGAAGAATTAACTGATCTGGTAGAAGAAGCCGTATTAACAGAATTTGATCGTATTACCGAAAGAGGCGGTGTACTGGGTGCAATGGAAAGAATGTATCAACGAAATAAAATTCAGGAAGAAAGTTTGTTTTATGAACATCAGAAACATACCGGCGAGTTTCCGATTATTGGAGTAAATACTTTTTTAAATAAACAAGGTTCGCCAACTATAATTCCAAGTGAAGTAATACGCAGTACCAAAGAAGAAAAAGAGCAGCAGATAAACAACTTGCATGCTTTCTGTAAAAGAAATGAATCAAAATGTGAATCGGAATTAAAAAAATTAAAAGACGTGGCTATAAAAAATGAAAACCTTTTTGCACAGTTAATGGAAACAGTAAAGTACTGTTCGCTTGGGCAAATAACAAATGCCCTGTATGAAGTGGGAGGACAATACCGTAGAAATATGTAAGAAATGTGTTTGCAACTTAAATAATGAAAAACCCGTCTTTTTTTCTGGCATGATTTTTTAAAATAGAAACTAATATTAAAACAATGAAACAAATATTATTGCTACTTACCGCTTTTACTATCAGTATATCAATGTTTGCACAAGGCAATAGCGGAGGAAAGGGTAAAGACAAACAAAAAACTAAAACTGAAAACCCGGGGAATTCGGGCAACAAAGAAGACAAAGAAAAAATTGAAAAGGAGAAAAAGGAAAAAAATGATCACGATAAAAAAATATGGGAGGGAACAAGTGATAATGGTTCCGGCGCAAAGCCATCAAAAAATCAACCTGCAAAAGTGAGGTCTTCTTTTCAACAGGATTATCCAAATGCAACTAATGTATATTGGACAAAATACCGTGGAGACTGGACAGCAACTTTTGGAAATGGATTTTATCGGTCAACCGCTATTTATCATGCCAATGGTGAAAGAAGGGATACAAGAACTCCTGTCCTAAAAGACAAATTGCCAAGAAACGTTTTGGATTCAATTTTTAAACGCCGGCCTGGTACAAAATTAGAAGAAGCAATAAAAATAGAAGTACCCAAAACGGTAAAAGATATTTTCAGAATTAAAGATATTATTCAGGGAAAACCTGAATACAGTTATTATGATGCTGATGGCAAGCTGGTAGTGTATGATTATTAAGAGATCGTTTTTTATATAAAGCCGTTCTGAATTTTTAGAACGGCTTTTTTTTAATTCTTTTTTTTTCACAACCCCCTCCTTCCCTTTCTTTTTTTTATTTCCTGAATAATTACTTACGTCTTCCAGTTAAAATATTTCCAGCTTACTTTTACATGTTAATCTGGTTGACTTTTTTATTGCCATAATTTAAAAATAGTAAATGAAATTATTCCTACTTTTCAGAAAGTTAAATGTATTACAATGATTACTAAAAAAATCTATGGTATTGCAATTCTGTTTTTCCCGATTTTATTTATTACAAGTTGCACACAGAATGCATATCGGACAACAAATAAAGTTTATAAAAAACAAGCGAAAGCATTTGGAAAGTTGTTGAATGAATACCCATTGAAAGATTCTGGTGGTTTGAATTATGCAACGGATTGGGTGGGTACAACAAATTTTTCTATGCGCCGTCCTAATTTTGTTATTATTCATCACACGGCTCAAAACAGTTGCGAACAGACCTTAAAAACATTTATACTTACCCGGACACAGGTAAGTGCACATTATGTTATTTGCAGAGATGGAGCGGTGCATCATATGCTGAATGATTTGCTTCGTGCACATCATGCGGGTGTAAGCAGATGGGGTAATGCAACTGATTTAAATTCTTCGAGCATCGGCATTGAAATAGATAACAATGGCAGCGAGCCCTTTTCTGAAGCACAAATTAATAGTTTGTTGCAATTACTGGATAGATTAAAAAAGGCGTATAATATACCACAAACAAATTTTATTGGACATGCAGATATTGCACCCGGAAGAAAAGTAGACCCCAGCCGTTATTTTTCCTGGCAAACCCTGGCAGAAAAAGGTTATGGCTATTGGTATGACACAATTAATGTGAAAGTGCCGGTTGATTTTAATGCGATACAGGCATTGCGGGTTATCGGATATAATATTTCAAAACCAGAAATTGCAATACAGTCTTATAAAATTCATTTTGTACCGAGGGATACCTTCAATTTCATTCGTGAAACTGATAAAAAGATTTTATATGATTTGATGAAGAAGTACCAGTAGTTATTTTAATTCACCTGCCGGTTCATGATCATTATATTTAGTCCGGAGATTGAGTAGTTCTTTTTTCATTTGCTTTGCTACCGTTTGATATGCTGCAGAGGCATACAAATTTTTTTGTTCGCCAGGATCATTTTTCAAATCATACAATTCCCATTCATTAAGCGTATAAAAATAGATCAGTTTAAAACGTTCGCCCCGTATGCCAAGATGAGGAAGTACATAATGATCAATTGGAAATTCATAATAGTGGTAGTAAAGATTTTTTCTTGGCAATGAATTTATTTTCCCGGTTAGTACAGGCTTCATACTCATTCCATCCATCCACGCAGGAATATTTACTCCCGCAACATCCAGCATGGTTGGTGCAAAATCTATATTCTGCACCAGGGAAGTATTTATTGAGCCGGCTTTTATTTTACCGGGCCAGCGTATTAATAAAGGCGCCTGCATGGATACATCATACATCCATCGTTTATCAAACCAGCCATTTTCTCCAAGATACATTCCCTGATCGCCGGTATACATTACCACTGTATTATTCGCTAAATTATTTTTATCTAAATAGTCAAGCAGTTTAGAAATGTTTTCATCAATGGAAGCAACACATGCTATATAATCCTGCATATACCATTGGTATTTTAATTTTAAAACAAGGCTGTCATTTCCCCACACTTTCATCAATTGCCTGCCTCTTTCAGAAAAAATTTCTTTCATCCTTTTTCTTTCTTCTGAAGGAATGCGGTTCATGGTTGCATGATAGCCACGAATGTCAGCTGAATCAATAATGAAACCTGCTAATTGAGAAAGAATGGAAGGATCAACTTTCAGATCGGTACAGAGCGTCATGTCTTGCAATATGCTCATCTTTTGTGTCTGCCATGCTTTACCGTGCTTATTCATGTCAGCAAACAAAGTGCTAGGCTCAGGGAAAATTTTTTTTGAATAAAGTTCTATCCATTTTAATTGAGGAACAAAATTCCGGTGTGGGGCTTTATGATGCAGCAATAAGAGAAATGGTTTTTCTTTCTTACGGTTATCAAGCCAGTTGATTGCCTCATTTGTAATAATATCGGTTGCATATCCTTTCAAAACAGTTGTATCGCCATCCATATTTATCATTCGTGGATCAAAATAAACTCCCTGCCCAGGTAAAATTTTCCAGTAATCAAAACCCTTGGGATAAGATTGCAAATGCCATTTACCAACAATGGCTGTTTGATAACCTGCCTGCTGTAATAAAAAGGGCATTGTAATTTTTGAAGAATCAAATCTTGTCCTGTTATCACGCATTCCATTTTTGTGTGAATGCTGACCGGTAAGTAAAGTAGCCCTTGCAGGCCCACAAATTGAATTACCGACAAATGCTTTTTTAAAAAGCATTCCTTCTTTTGCAAGCCTGTCAATACCGGGAGTGGAAATAAAATTTTTATTATATGCACTGATAGCGTCAGCATCATGATCATCGCTCATGATGTAAATAATGTTTGGCTTTTGTTGCGCAAATGAAGTGGAAGACAAAAGCAGCAACAAAATAAATAAACGCATAGCAGGTAGGTTTTTATATAGTAGTAAAAAGTTACTTAGTTTCTGAAAGATGGAAATTATATTCCCGAAAATTTTTCATACTTCATTTCTTTAATCACATTTTCGTTGTCTTCTTTTCGTGTACGGATTGTATTTACCGGCCACGCTTCCATTTCTGTTGCTGGAAATTCATAGTTTATTATTTCATTTATGTTTTCATCGTCTAAATTTTTCGTTAACCATTTTTCTGCCAGTTCTTTTGTAAGTATCAGCGGCATCCGGTTACTGTTTGCCCCACCGTTATGAATTTTTGCCATCAATGAATTTGCCGGTCTGGTGATAATGGAGAATGTTCCGATCGCTTCGCCTGTTTCAATATTCGGTAT
>JANPEU010000530.1:0-3792 GCA_031423175.1 Bacteroidota bacterium | reverse complement strand
GAAAGTGGAACCGTTCATGGTAAAGAGAAGCAGGAAGTATTTTCTTTTGTTGAAAGGGCAGTCGCTGGCCGCTGCCCTCTGGTCGCCGGTATTGGCGGCAATGATACACATGAAGTAATCGAAGGATTTAAAACATTTGATTTAACTGGTTATGATGCTATACTTTCTGTATCTCCTTATTACAGCAAACCAAACCAGGAAGGATTGTACCAGCATTATAAAATGTTGAATGATGCAACTCCATTACCTATCATCATGTACAATGTTCCTTCACGTACAGGAATGAATGTAACCGGAGAAACACAAGTAAGAATTGCAAGAGAATGCAAAAACATTTTCGCTACTAAAGAAGCAAGTGGAGATTTTACACAGATTAATTACATTATAAAAAATAAGCCGGCAGATTTTATGGTCATCAGCGGCGATGACCCGATTACTCTTCCGATGATTGCTGCCGGTGCTGAAGGATTGATATCTGTTGTTGCAAATGCTTATCCAAAAGATTATTCAGAAATGGTTCGTTTATGTTTGGCAGGAAAATTTACAGAAGCACAAAAACTTCATTTTAAATACACAGAAATTATCGCTTCCATGTTTACTGAAGGCAGTCCCAGTGGAGTGAAAGCTTATCTTTCTGAAATGGGTTTATGCCAGAATACTTTTCGACTTCCGGTTTGGAAAGTGAGTGAAAAGCATCATGCAAAGATTAAGGAGTTGATGAAGGGAATTTTGCAATAATATCTGCTACACTGAATTTCTTTTTATTTTCTTCGTATTGCTTCTTACTTCTTTCCAAAATTTTTAGAAACCGAGGATCATTTTTTAAAGCATCTAAATTTTTGGTTGCAAGCAGGTATTTGAAAGTCAGGTAAGGAGTATTTAAGTCTTTTTTACTCTCAGTATAATAGGGCATTGCTTTTAAAGCTTCTTCTGTCATACCAAGAGCAAGTAATACATTCCAATCGTTCGGTGCCAACTCTAATGCCTTTTTCTTGTTTCCAAACCTGGAATAAGCATATGCTAAACTAGGTTTCCAATGTTCATCAAGAGTAGGGTTTATCTTTAGTGATCTTTCTATCATTTTTCTTGCATCATCAATCCTGCCCACAAAGGAATACACATGGGCAAGAGCATCTATTGCACCAACAAATTGCGGTTCCAACCGTATTGCCGTTTCAAGATCTTTTATTGCATCTTCATTTTTCCCCAAACTATAACTGCAAATTCCGCGGAAACTGAAATTATTGGCGGTTAGTGGATCTAATTTTACAGCTCGGTCAAACAAAATCAGAGATTCATCAATCAATCCAAACTCGGTTCCTATCATTTGACCAAGACTCCATAAGTTGAGTGGGTTATTCGGGTTTAATTCAACAGCTTTTTTTAAATATTTAAAGCCTAACTCTTTATTCCCGGTAGTTGATTGCTCAATAACCCCCCTTACACTAACCACATAATCGTTTGTTGAATCAATCTCCCATGCTTTTTTTATTTCTTTTAGCTGCAAAGACAGTATAACTGAATCTTTTTTAATCTGGTTTGTATAAGTATTGTATAAGTCAGCTAAGGCTGCATGAACAAGCCCATAATTGGAATCAAGGTTCAACGCTTTCTCAAACATGGCTTTACTGCTTTCAAATAAATCAAGACTTCTGGTTTGCCAAAAACTGTTATGTAATTGATTTCCCTGTAAATAATATTGATAGGCTTCGGGGTTATTTGTTGGTTTCTTTTCTATATTCTTTTTTTCTTCATTTGTCAGATTAGCTTTCAGCTGAAAAGCGATTTGTTGTGCTACTTCACTTTGAATTGTAAACACCTCTTTGAATTCCCGATCCCATGTATTAGCCCAGATATTTTGTAGTGAACTGACATCAATTAATTTTGCAATGATTTTTATCTGATTACCTGTTTTTTGTACACTGCCTTCAAGAATAGATGCAACACCTAATTCTTCAGCAATTTCTTTAATAGATTTTTTGGAACCTTTGTACGACATAGAAGAAGTAGAGCCTATTACTTTCAATTCTGCAATTTTAGTAAGCTGAGTAGTAATTTCTTCCGTCATGCCATCACTGAAAAATTCGTTGTCTTTATCTGTACTCATATTGGTAAAAGGAAGTACCGCAATTGATTTATCTCTGCCAGTAAATCCAGCTTTCTTAAAAAACATGGAGTAAATAAAATAACCGGCTACCAGTAAAAGAACAATGGTGATAGCAGTAATTGCTTTTATTTGAACTGTTCTGTTTTTTTGGGGTAAACCAGATTTAAGTTTTCCTTCCAGGGTTTCTTTTTTTGGGATATGCAATCCTTCATTAGCCAATGCAAATATTTCCATTGGCTGATCCACATTTTTAAATTCAAAGAATCCGATAGAGATAGATTTAAACTCCGGCTGATTCCTGATCTTATCAAATATTTCTTTTGAGAAAAAGATAGTGTTCGCCTGTCCAAGTGATTGAATGCGGGAAGCAACATTTACGCCATCTCCCAGGGCTTTTTCATTTTCAAAAAAAACTTCACCTACATGCAAGCCAATACGCAGGGGAACACTGGGTTCTGCTTGCAATTCTTTTTGTAATTCTATTGCACAATAAAGAGCTTCCGTAACACTGGGGAAACTGCATAAGCTGCCATCACCATAATAGTTCAACACTTTGCCATTATGTAAGCCAACAGATTCATTAAGTGCAGCATTATAATGTTTGATCAATGCAACAGCCTTTTGTTCATTTTCCTGCATCAGGGCTGTGTACCCAACAATGTCGGTAAATAAAATAGCTGCAAGTTGTCGGTGTTGGTTTTGCATTAATGAGAAATGTACAGGAATGAACTTCTAAGATAAAACTTATTTTTCGGGATATTAACATCTGAAGGGGTGGAATAGATTATTTTTTTATCTTTACACAACAATAATTATTTTATGAAAGTGCTTGTAGAGGTGAAAGACAGCAAAGCGGATTTCTTTATGGAACTGATGGAAAATTTTTCTTATGTGAAAGCAAAGCAAATTACTCCTGCAAAAGCCTTGTTGATGGAAGAAATTAAGGAGGCAGTAGAATATGTAAACCTTATAAAACAGGGGAAAATGAAAGCCCGTCCTGTAAAATATTTGCTGGATGAAGTATAACATATTTACAATTCCTCCTTTTGACAGGCAATTCAAACGGCTTGCAAAAAAACATCCTTCACTTAAGAATGATTTTACAAAACTAATCTTGCAACTTGAACTACGACCAGAAACAGGAACTGCATTAGGCAATAACTGTTTTAAAATACGATTGAGTGTTTCTTCAAAAGGGAAGGGTAAATCAGGAGGAGCAAGAGTGATTTCGCATTTACAAATTACCAAACAACATATTTTCCTTTTAACTATTTATGATAAAGCAGAACGGGATTCAATCAGCAATGCAGAATTGAAGGAGCTTTTGAAATTTATACAGTAATTTATTTGCTTTAAGCTGCTCAGCAGAGTAAAAAATTTGACTTTCTGAAATGGGATTATGCAAGAATACTTTCCGCCTTCCTGTTTGGAAAGTGAGTGATAAGCATTATGCAAAGATTAAGGAGTTGATGAGATTGGCAGAGTGATTTACTATTATAAGAGTAACCAGAAAAACCCTTACAGGAATTTATACCTCATAACATGTTCCTTCTAAAGCCAGTTCTGTATTTTCAAAAACCTCCCTCGCTTCTTTTTCAAATTCATCAAGCTCTGCATACTTACTGCTGAAATGACCAATCAGTAATTTTTTTGCTCCTGCTTTTTTTGCAATCAGTGCCGCTTGT
>JANPEU010000529.1:0-2481 GCA_031423175.1 Bacteroidota bacterium | reverse complement strand
GTTGCTTTATCAAACAAATAATAATCGCATACATCGTCATAGTCTTTTACCATTTTATCTATATTAGTATCGCCTTCTTTTATTCTAAATGCTTTTATCACTTCCACTTCACTACTTATATCATCACATAGTTCGGGTGATTCATCGCCATGAAACTGAACAACATCCAGTCCGTATTCATCAATAGCATCCAATACATCAATCAAATCAGGGTTTACGAATACGCCTACTTTCTTCAAATCAAAATCTGCAGACTTTATTTCTTTCTTGTTCAATTTATCCCCCACAAATCTTGGGCTCTCCGGGTAAAAAATAAAACCTGCAAAATCAATATTCATTGCCTCTAACTGTTGCAGTTGTTTTAATTGGGTAATGCCACAAACTTTTATGTTCATATTTTTTCTTTTGTTTCCCACAAAGACACAAAGTTCACGAAGTTAATTACGGGCATTCCTTTGTGTCTTTATGGGAAATATTTATTCTAATCCGTTTACAAATGTTTTTATTTTATTCATATCCTTCACACCTGCTCCAATTTCAAATTTGCTGTTGATGTCTAATGCAAACAATTTTTCAGCAGCAGGAGTTCTCAAAAACTCTTTTAAATTATTTCCATCACCCGATTCTATTCCTCCACTGAGAAAATAAGGTTTTCGCGGCGGAGAGTTTTGTAATACGGCCCAGTCAAATTTTTTACCCGTACCACCATACCCTGAACCCAGGGTGTCGAAAAGATAAAAATCACACACGTCAAAATAAGGTTTCGTCATCCATTCTATACCGTCATTTTCACTCAATCGAAAAGCTTTGATGACAGAAATATAGTCAGCAATTTTTTCGCAATACTTCGGTGTTTCATCGCCATGCAACTGTACCATGTCCAGCCGGTATTCATCCACCGTCTTCATCAAATCATCATATGTTTCATTTACAAACACACCTACTTTGGCAATCTTACCTTTTATCTGTTTCATTTTTTCAGCCGTAATCTTTTGCCGCATATACCTTGGCGATTTCGGATAAAAAATAAAACCGGCAAAGGTTACACCCAATTCATCCAGTGCATTTACCTGTTCGGGCAATGTGTTGCCACATACTTTAAGATGCCCCCTAAATCCTCCGCCAGTTGGCGGATGACTTTGAGTAGTGTCTTTAATAACAATGTCACTCATTTGTTTTTGCTTTTAATTGATTTACGAAATCATCAAAAGCAATCGTTGGATCGGCAGCTTTCATAAAGTTCTCCCCGATAAGAAACCCTTTATAGCCTGCCTGTTTCAAAGTTACAATGGTATCGGCATTACTGATACCACTTTCGGAAATAGCGGGTTTATCTGCTGGTATTTTATTTATCAATTGAAGTGATATGTTTATATCCACTTCAAATGTTTTCAAATTCCTGTTATTTACTCCCACCATACTTACCTCATCACAAATATGACCGGCTTCTTCCTCATTATGTATTTCTAAAATTGACTCAAGCCCGATGCTATTAGCATATGCAGCAAATTCTTTCACCTCTTCTTTTGTAAGGCAGGCTGCAATCAGCAAAATTACGTCTGCACCAAATGCCTTTGCTTCTGCAATCTGCCATTTATCAATCATAAAATCTTTTCGCAGTACTGGAATATCCGTTACCATTTTTGTTTGTATCAAATCATCCAAGTCGCCACCAAAAAATTCTTCATCGGTTAAAACAGAAATACCGGCTGAATGCTTGTTATAAGAAACCACCACCTTCTCAACTTCCAGTTCTTTTGGTTTAAACCAACCTTTGCTTGGGCTTTTTCTTTTAAACTCGGCAATGATTCCTGTACTCCCCGACTTCAATAAACTTTGCACCAACGAGCGGTTATTCACTTTCCAAAAAAATCCATCTTTCTCAAATCGCTCAATACTGCTTTTTGGTTTAAGCTTTTCTACTTCAATTCTTTTTCCTGCAACTATTGTTTCAAGTATATCCATTTTATTAATTCCGAATTTATAAGAAAAAATCAAACAGTTTGAGTTTTGTCATTCCGAGCGGTACAGTTATTAATTTTTTAACTTAAAGAATCTTAGCGAGGAATCTCTTGAGATCCATAACAGTTTGAGATTCCTCGCAAAGCCTCGGAATGACAAGACTCCGGATAATTAAACAATCTAAAATAACTATTGCAATTCAATCAGCTTCTTTAAAGCTTCATTCGCTTTACCACTTTCCAAACTTACAACTGCTGCGCTATATGCATTTTCATAAGTTTTATAATTACCAGTACAAGTTAATGCCATTGCTGCGTTAGCAAGTACCACCGCATTCTGCGCCCAGGTTCCTTCTCTATTTAATATGGTGGTAAAAATTTTTGCAGCTTCTTCCACACTGTTTCCGCCATGTATGTCCTGAGCTGTTACCATTCTTTTTCCCAACTGCTCCGGTGTCATTACTCTTTCACCTTTATTTGTAATCACTTTCGTATCGTTCGTTAAAGAAATTTCATCATA
>JANPEU010000528.1:0-16151 GCA_031423175.1 Bacteroidota bacterium | reverse complement strand
CCAAAACCCAAAAAAATTCTTTTTAGTTATGGCAAGTAAAAAAGCAGCATCCGTTAAAAGCGGTTTGCAATT
Organism: Bacteroidota bacterium; assembly: GCA_031423175.1. GTDB lineage: Bacteria > Bacteroidota > Bacteroidia > Chitinophagales > Chitinophagaceae > VBAR01. The sequence goes on along the minus strand of JANPEU010000528.1, from coordinate 16,079 downwards.
CAATCGTCGCTTTACACGAGACAATAAAGATGTGTACGATTTGTTTGAATATGATTACCGTACTTCTGTTATCCGAAATCCAAGTGGTGAGGTTGTATTTGAAATGAACAATGTAGAAGTACCCAAACAGTGGAGTCAGATTGCAACAGATATATTAGCACAAAAATATTTTCGAAAGGCAGGTGTTCCACAATCGGATGGAAGTCTTGGAAGAGAGACATCTGCAAAACAAGTTGCTCATCGCTTAGCCAATTGCTGGCGGGTGTGGGGCGAACGTTATGGATATTTTGCTACTGAACAAGATGCACAAATTTTTTATGAGGAGTTAGTCTATTCCATATTAAACCAAATGTGTGTTCCGAATTCACCACAATGGTTTAATACCGGTTTGTATGAAAGCTATGGTATAAAGGGAAAGCCACAGGGACATTATTATGTTGACGCAGTGGATGGCGAATTAAAAAAATCAACATCGGCGTATGAACGTCCGCAGCCACATGCTTGTTTTATATTAAGTGTAAAAGATGATTTGGTAAATGATGGTGGCATCATGGACCTATGGGTTCGTGAAGCAAGAATTTTTAAATATGGTTCTGGTGTTGGCACTAATTATTCTAATCTTCGCGGCGAAGGTGAAAAATTAAGTGGTGGTGGTACCTCATCTGGCTTAATGAGTTTTTTAAAAATTGGTGACCGGGCTGCTGGTGCAATTAAATCGGGTGGTACTACACGCCGGGCTGCCAAAATGGTTTGTCTCGATTTGGATCATCCGGAGATTGTTGAATTTGTAAATTGGAAAGTAGAAGAGGAAAAAAAAGTAAGTGCATTGATTAGTGCCGGTTATGCCAGCGACTACGAAGGGGAAGCATACAAAACAGTTTCAGGTCAAAACTCAAATAACTCTGTTCGGATACCCAATTCATTTTTTGAAAGATTAGATAATAATGAAGATTGGGAATTGAAAGGAAGAATGGATGGTAGAGTAATGCGGAAAGTTCCTGCCCGTGAATTATGGAATCAGATTGCATATGCAGCCTGGCGTTGTGCAGATCCGGGTACACAATACGATACTACTATTAATGAGTGGCATACTTGTCCCGAAGGTGGTTTGATTCGTGCATCGAATCCCTGCAGCGAATATATGTTCCTGGATAATACTGCATGCAATCTTGCATCTGCCAACCTCATGAAATTTTTTGATACAGAGAATAATATTTTTGATGTAGAAGGATACGAATACAATTGCCGTTTATGGACTGTTGTTTTAGAAATATCTGTATTGATGGCACAGTTCCCCTCAAAAGAAGTGGCACAATTAAGTTATGAATACAGAACATTAGGATTGGGGTATGCAAATCTTGGTACCCTATTAATGGTAAGTGGTATTCCTTATGATAGTGAAGAAGCAAGAGGCATTGCTGGTGCAATCACGGCTATCATGACAGGTATTTCTTATAAGACATCTGCTGAGATGGCTCAAATCCTGGGCGTATTTCCACGGTATGAAGAAAATAAAGAACACATGATGCGTGTAATGCGCAATCATCGTTTGGCTGCTTATGATGCTGATGAATTTGAAAAACTAAGTTTGAAACCACAGGGAATAAAGGCACAGCACTGTCCGGATTATATGTTGAAAGCTGCATGCAATGCATGGGATGAAGCAGTAGCAATGGGAGAAAAGTATGGCTATCGTAATGCGCAATCAACTGTTATTGCACCAACCGGAACGATTGGTTTGGTAATGGATTGTGATACGACCGGAGTAGAACCTGATTTTGCTTTAGTGAAGTTTAAAAAACTTTCAGGTGGTGGATATTTTAAAATCATCAATCAGTCAGTACCGGCCGCATTAAAAAATTTAGGTTACTCAGAAAAAGAATCGGAAGCTATTATTAAATATGCTACAGGTTCTGCATCATTTGCCGGCGCACCTTTTATCAATCATCAAACATTAAGTGAAAAAGGATTTATAGCTGATGAAATAAAAAAATTAGATGCAGCAGCATTAACCGCTTTTGAAATTGGATTTATATTTAATAAATATGCATTAGGCGAAGAATGTTTGAGAAGACTTGGATTTACTGAAGATCAATACAACGATCTTGAATGGAGTATGCTGGAAGCATTGGGCTTTACAGATGAACAGATAGAAGCAGCCAATGATTATGTATGTGGCACTATGATGCTTGAAGGGGCTCCATTATTAAAAGATGAGCATCTTCCTGTTTTTGATTGTGCCAACAGATGTGGTAAAAAAGGTCAACGTTATATTCATGCACATGGTCATATACGTATGATGGGTGCTACACAACCCTTTATCAGTGGAGCTATTTCTAAAACTATTAACCTGCCTAACGAAGCAACTGTAGAAGAAATTGGCGATGCATATTATCTCAGCTGGCAGTTAGGGTTAAAAGCAAATGCTTTATATCGTGATGGGTCTAAATTGTCGCAACCCTTAAGTAGTAAGAGTGATAAAAAGAAGAAATCCGAAGACAGTAATCAACAACAAACAGTCACCAATCAGCAGTCAGAAGAGCAACCTGTATCTACCATTGTTGATCTAAGTAATTTGACTGTAGAAGAATTATTGGAAGAAGTAAATCGCCGGGTACAAAGTAGTGCCGATACAAAATTAAAACGTCAGCTTGCAAGAATAGTAGAACGCCGTGCTTTACCGGCAAAACGCAGAGGCTTTACACAAAAAGCAAAAATTAATGGACAGGCTGTATTTTTAAGAACAGGTGAATATGCTGATGGAACGTTAGGAGAAATTTTCTTAGACATGGCGAAAGAAGGAGCAACGATGCGCAGCATTATGAACTGTTTTGCAATTTCTATTTCTATCGGATTACAATACGGTGTACCACTCGAAGAGTTTGTTGACAAATTTGCATTCACCAAATTCGATCCATCCGGTTTTGTGGAGCATCCGAATATTAAGTCAACCACATCGATTGTTGATTTCATCTTCCGTGTATTAGGTTATGAATATTTGGGACGAACAGATCTTGTACATGTGTTAGATAAACCAGAAGTTTTGAATACCGGTTCAGATGATTGGGATGAAATTCCATCAAATTTAGAATATGATAAATCACCAGAACTATCGGGAGTAAGAGTAATTGGATCATCGAATGGCGGAGTAGCTCATCCTGCAAAAGTTCAACGTGCAGCAGCCGTTACTTATTCAGTAAAAGCAGATAATAGTCTGGATGCAATGAATGCTGCAAATAAAAATATGCAGAGCGATGCACCTGCCTGTAATATATGTGGTCATATTATGATGCGCAGCGGCACTTGTTATAAATGTTTGAATTGTGGTAATCAGGGAGGTTGTAGTTAAACTCGCCTCATCCCCAACCCTTCTCCTTGCGGAGAAGGGAGAAAATTCGAAAGAGTTAAATTGTTTATTGGACGTTCACCTTCTTTAAACTGACGGTGGACTATGGAAAAACCAAATAAAGGATGTACCCATTAATTCCACCCGGCGATTTTTATCGCCGGGCTTTTTATTACTGATATTTAAATGTTCCGGTATCTCATCTTGAATCTTGATTTATCTTTGAACCAATTCAAATGATTTGCCTGATAAGGTTGAATTATAAATTTATGCGAATAGACATCATCACTGTTTTACCGGAATTACTCGAAAGCCCAATGCAGCACAGCATCATGAAAAGGGCTCAGGAAAAAGGATTGTTGCAGGTGTATATACACAGCCTGCGTAAGTGGGCAGTAAATGAATATGGTCAGGTGGATGATTACCAGTATGGCGGTGGTGCAGGTATGGTAATGATGTGTGAACCGCTTGCAAAAGCAATTGAAGAATTATCGGCAGAAAGAAAATTTGATGAAATAATTTATTTAACTCCCGATGGAGAAACATTGAATCAGAAAATTGCAAATCGTTTTTCGCTTCAAGAAAATCTATTAATGATATGCGGGCATTATAAAGGCATTGATGAAAGAATACGTGAACATTTTATTACAAAAGAAATTTCAATTGGCGATTATGTTTTAAGTGGTGGCGAACTGGCTGCCGCTGTTTTGGTGGATACGATTGGAAGATTATTGCCAGGTGTTTTAAACGATGAAACATCTGCACTCACCGATTCTTTCCAGGATAATTTATTAGCACCACCAGTTTATACAAGACCTGAAGATTTTCGCGGATGGAAAGTGCCGGATATTTTAATGGGTGGAAATCATAAACTCATTGAAGAATGGCGTCATGAACAATCATTGAAAAGAACAACAGAAAGACGTCCTGATATGCCCGATGATAACTAATGTTTTCCATCATTTATTCAGGCATTAGCTATTCAGATTAGTAAATTTTTTATATACTTAAAACCATCGGTATATTTTTATCACAAAAGATAAATTAAAAATTATAAAGGCCATCCATTCAGATGACCTTTTGTAACTAGAAAAGGATAGCAGTTTATTGTTTCACCCTATTTTATCTTATAGCTTCGTAAGCGTAAATGAAAAAGGAAGGTTATAATATCCGTACAAGGTTTGGGCATTACCAGAGCGTAAAGCCGCTTTATTCTGAATTGCTGCATTTAAGCAATTTCCAAGCGATGTAATTGTCCACGTTGTAGCATTATTTCTTGTTACATAAGCAAAAGCTGTAGTAGAACTGTCTCTATCTTCAAAGCCAGCATGAAAAGTAGCTCTCCAGTTAATTGTATTACTGGTAACGCCCCAAGCACGAAAAGAAACACATTCCGATTGCCCGTCACCGAGATTTTGCAGTGGTATAAAAGTGATACCTGTTGATATTGACGCAACCGTTTCTAACGTGTAACTTTTGCTTGTGTTTGTTGCCGGTGGAGTTGAATATTCAGTAATTGGGCTACTGAAATCAAAGTTCAAAGTCCTGATAGCAGCCTTGCTTGAATTTGTGTTTGTATTGAATACAAAATTGCCATTCCTATCAATAACAGCCTGTACATTCTGACTGCCGTTTGAATAGTCAGGTGATGCATCGCTTGTTATTTTGTTCCCTGCATTATTCACTGTTACTATTAATGAAACCGTCTGAAGTGAAGGAGACGATGGGGATCTAGCAGTAGCAACTTCACCAGAATTTGATACTGGCGCAATGTCTGCGGCCTTTTTAGTACATGATGTAATTAAAAATGCCAGTAACAATGAACTCATAAGCAATCTGGATGCAGGGTTTAAAACAATTTTTTGCAGGAATGGGTTGGCTTGTTTCATAATCAAAAATTTATGGTGAAAGAATAATTTATATACCGACAATTAAAAATATTATCAATATCTGCGGTAACCAATAGCAGTTTAGCAACTGTACCATCAACCCGAATAACTGTAAACCCCGAAAAATAAGTGTATCCAGCAATGCAGGATTTTGCTCACTATCTTACAGTTATTGCTGAAAAAGCTACAGTTAGAAGGTGACACTTTTCACACTGCTATAGTCATTTTAATTTTATAACTTGAAGGAGTTTATGCGTAAAAGATTGCAAATACGATTCATTTTAGTTGCTTCGCTTTTGTTTTGTTGCATTCATCAATTAAAAGCACAGCATCAGGAAAGATTAAAAAAACGAATGGATTCTTTGATTAAAGTATTACCGAAGCAAAAAGAAGATAGCCTAAAAGCAGAAAATATTAGAACCATTTCGATTATAAAATTTGATCTTGCACAACATACTGGTAATTGGGATGACCCAATTGAATGGACTCACAAAGCGTTGAATCTTTCTATAAAAGTAAATTACAAATGGGGTATCGGCAGATGTTATTGGCAGTTGGGTCTGATCTGGATGAAGGCAGGGAATTATCCTGAAGCAATCAAATATTTTTACGAAGGACTGAATACTGCTTTTAAAAACGGCAACGAAAACCTGGCCATTGCCTGTAACACATTCATATGCGATTGTTATATGAATCTTGGTAACTACCCCGAAGTAATTAAAGTCTCCCTGTCAGCCATAGAAACTTCTCGTCAGAAAAATTTACAGAATTGGTCAGATAATAATGGAGTAGAAGAAGGTTTTTCTATGAAAATAGGGAATGCTTATGCAAAATTGCTTAACTATCCGGAAGCATTGAACTGGTATGAAAAAGTACTTAAGAAACACAGAGTCGTTGCAAAGGAACAAATACTCCTTGCGATGGCTTCTGTACAACTGGAAATGAAAAATTATGATGAAGCTCTGAAGAATTATTTGACTGCTCTTACAATTTTGACTTCTGATAAAAAACTCAATGAAAAACCTGTGACTGAATATAATGGTCTAAAAGGTACCCAATACATGCAAATCGGGGAGATATATTATAAAATAGGATTAATACAAAATGATAGCTCAAGTATTCATTCATATAACAAAGCCGTAAGCTACCTGAACAAAAGTCTGCCTCTATTAAAAGAAGGCGCCGGAGGTAAAGAATCCTTAATGAATGTTTATGCAATGCTGAAACAAGCTTGTGAAGCCGTAAGTGATTATCAGAGTGTACTTCAATTCACCACACTTTATAATGATTTGAAAGATTCACTCTACAATAAAACAACTTACTGGGAACTGGCCAATCTGAAGGTTAAATATGAAACTGAGAAAGCTGCTGCTGCATTCAGGATAGAACAGGAAAAAGAAAAACTACGAAATGCAGCAATATTAGCAGACCAAAAAATGGAACAGGAAAAAATTCTTACTGACGAAAGAATTACGAATGTAAAAACGATTTCTGAACAAAAACTGGAACAGGAGAAAACAATTGCTATTACCCGAGAAAAAGCCAATTATGAAAAATCAATTGCGGTAGAAAAAATAAAAAACGAAAAACAGCAGGCAAATAATTTGCTATTGATGGGATTGATCCTTGTTGTGATGACTTCTGTATTTCTTATTCTCTTTCTTAAGCAAAGAAACCAGAAAAAAAGAGCGGTTGAAAAAGCAGAAGCAATTCATAAAATGGCTGAACTGGAAATGCAAAGTCTCCGCTCACAATTGAATCCTCATTTCATGTTCAATTCATTAAATTCAATACAGACATTGATTCTGAAAGAAGAAAATGATAAATCTCATTCCTATCTTTCACGTTTTGCAAAATTGCTCAGGATGTTACTGGAAAATGCAGATAAGCCATTTATCCCCTTGCGGATGGAAATGGACTTTCTTAAATTATACATGGGGCTTGAAAGTTTACGGATCCCTGATATGCAATACTCTGTTTCAGCAGATCCTTCATTGAATACTGAACAAACTTTTATTCCTAATATGTTCCTTCAGCCTTATGTCGAAAATGCAATCTGGCATGGGCTTTCACATAAGGAAGCGAATAAAAAACTGCAGATACGTATCTACAAGGAAAATGGATCCATGAATTATGAAATTGAAGATAACGGCGTGGGTAGAAAAAAAGCGGAAGAATTAAAAAGCCTTTTCCGCAAACAGCACCAGTCGAAAGGAATGGAATTGCTTAGTAAAAGAATTAAATTGTTGAATAAGGAATATGGTTCGGCCATTCAAACAGAGATAACAGATGTGATGACCAAGAATGAGGTGTCCGGGACTCTTGTAACAATTAAAATACCTTTAAAACTTTCTGAACCGTTGCAAAATTAAATTATGATACGGGTTATTATCATAGATGATGAACCTCTGGCTGTAGAGGCACTTGAGATTATTTTAAAGAAGAAGTGCCGCGATGATGTTGAGATTATTGCCACCAGTAGCTCTCCGCAGCAGGGAAAATCTTTGATCGAAGAACATCAGCCGGATCTCGTTTTTCTTGATGTGGAAATGCCGGGAATGAGTGGCATCGACCTGATACGTTCCTTTTTAAATCCAATATTCCGGGTAGTTTTTATAACAGCTTTTGATGCTTATGCCATTGAGGCATTCCGCCTGAGTGCAATGGATTATTTATTAAAACCTGTAGAGGTTGATGATATAGTACGGGTGGTTGATAAAATAAAGAATGAGATCCGGAAAAATGAAAATATGCTCAGTGCCCGGCTCCAAAACCTGGAGAAACTACTTATTCAAAATGCTGTTTCACCGGAATCAAGGATTGGTATTGCAATGGCGGATAAAATTGTTTTTGTGAATATTTCCGACATCATGTATTGCGAAGCTAAAGGAGTTTATACCAATATTTACCTGCAAGACGGGAAAAAAATACTTGCATCAAAACCTTTAGGTGATTTTGAATCCCAACTCTTCAGCCATAAGTTTTTCCGCATCCACCATTCCACTCTTATTAATTTAAGCTGTATAAAGGAATTTCAACGCTTCAATGGGGGTTATGTAGTAATGCAAAACAATGAAAAGCTGGAAGTGTCGCACCGCAAACGCAAAGATTTTTTAGATGCTATTGATGGTTCTGTTGTATAAATAATTATTAACAGAATACAATATTTCAACAAATAATTCAGTTAATTTAACTCAATTCTCTCTCTTATCTTTGCCCGCATGGGTTTGATACAGGTAAAAATTATAAATCATTCGGATAATAAGTTGCCGCAGTATGCAACAGTGGGATCGTCGGGTATGGATCTAAAATCATTTCTATCTATGCCATTAACGATAAAGCCAATGGAAAGAGTGTTGGTGCCCACAGGTTTGTTTATTGAACTGCCCGATAATTATGAAGCACAGATAAGACCTCGTAGCGGTCTTGCCATTAAACACGGTATTACCTGTCTCAATTCTCCCGGAACTGTTGATGCTGATTATCGTGGAGAAATTAAAGTAATCTTAATCAACCTTTCTACTGAGGAACAAATCATTAATAGTGGCGACCGCATCGCACAAATGATAATACAAAAAGTTGAAAAGATAGAATGGATAAATGCAGAGGCGTTGGAAGTTTCGGAAAGAGGAGAGGGGGGGTTTGGAAGTACGGGAAAAAAATAAATTCAATGCAAAATATTCAATATTCAATATTCAATATTCAATGCTCAATGAAGCACTTGATACGAATTGTATGTTCATTTTTTTTAATCATACTGTTTACTTTTTTTATTACATCATGCCGTGGACCGAAAAAATTACAGACTGCAATTAATAAAAGAGATACTACAGAAGTAGTGGTTGTGACGAATACGAATACAGCACATGAAGATTCTATAAAATATATTCATGCTGCATTAGAGACAGTTAATTCTCAAAAAATATATTTCACCTCATTCAATGCAAAAGTGGAAGTAGATTATAGTAGCGGAGATGGAAAAAAATATAATGTGAACGCAGCTCTGCGCATGTATAAAGATAGTATCATCTGGATTTCGGTAAATGCATTATTGGGAATAGAAGCAATACGGGTTGTGATAACAAAAGATTCTGTAAAACTTTTGAATAAACTAGACAAAATTTATACATCACGCAGTGTAAGTTATCTTCAGGAAGTAACAGCTTTACCGCTTGATCTTGCCACCTTACAGGATTTAATAATTGGCAACCCCGTTTATCTTGACAGTAATATTGTATCCTATGAAAAGTCAGGTGAAGAATTATCGCTGCTGAGTCTTGGTGCCATCTTCCGGCATTTTATAACATTGCATGATGCAGATAAAAAAATACAACATAGTAAACTGGATGATATGGATATACTCCGCAACAGAACCTGTGATCTTGTTTATGAAAAATATGAAACAAAAAAAGGAGTTCGCTTTTCGACCAAGCGGCAAATTTCAGTTTCCGATAAAACGAAACTGGATGTTAAACTTGATTTTAAAAATTATGATTTTAATGAAACGTTAAGTTTCCCTTTTTCAGTACCCAAAAACTATGATAGAAACTGATGAATAAAATTTATCTTGCAATTATTCGTTATTACTATCCGCACCCCATGTATTTATAACACCAAAATCCATGAACGATGAAAAAAATTATTTTATTCCTTGCCATTCTTATTTCGGCTATTGCTGTAAATGCACAACCTGTACAAGACAAAGCTCTGATGGAGAAAGAGCGACAGGAACTTCAGGAAGAAATAAAAGCGATTGAACGGGATTATATCCGGGTACATGGGCAGGCAAAATCATCACTCGGTGAATTAAATGTGCTGAATAAAAAAATAAATCTTCAAGAGCGGTTTATAAATAGCATCAGTAAAGAACTGCGATTTATTGATGATGATCTCTATCGGAGCAATATTGAAATTTACCGGTTACAAAATCAGTTAGACACTTTGAAATTGCAATATGCCAAAAGTGTGGTGTATGCTTATAAAAACAGGAGTAACTACGATTATCTGAATTTTATTTTTTCTGCCACCAGTTTTAATGATGCGATGAAACGTATTTCTTATTTGAAACAATACCGGAAATACAGAGAACAACAGGCTGAAACAATAAAAGAAACTCAGGAATTGATTTTACAAAGAAGAAAGCAGCAACTATCAAAAAAAGAAACGAAAAATGTTGCTTTAAAAAATCAAACGAGTCAGGTAAGTGAATTGGCTAAACAGAAAAATGAAAAGGCTGCAGTCGTTTCAAAATTAAAAGGCCAGGAGAAAGACCTATTAGCACAATTGAATGCAAAAAAGAAAAGAGATAAGGATATTAAAAACGCAATAGCTGCTGTAATAAAACGAATCGCAAAGGAAAATGATATTGCAAGAAAAAAAGCAGAGGCTGCCGAAGCGGAAGCAAACAAAAGGAATAATACAACCATCACTCCGGCTGTTGTCGATAAGCCAGGCACAACTGTTATCAAACCAACTACAGTTAAAACAAATAACAATTCAATCGAATTAAATTCAGGTGATATAAAATTGTCAGGAGAATTTCAAACGAATAAAGGAAAACTTCCCTGGCCTGTGGACAATGGCTATGTAAGTATTCATTTTGGAAAATATAAGGTGGAGGAATTGAAAGGAATCGTTGGTGAAAGCTCAGGTATAACCATCATAACGGAAAATTCAGGACAAACAGTAAAATCAGTTTTTGATGGAGAGGTAGTTGCCGTTCATGATCTGGGTGATTCAAAAGCAATATTTATCAAACATGGTAAATACCTGACTTCTTATGGAAATCTTTCTTCTGTTTCAGTGAGTAAAGGTTCAAGGGTTTCAACTGGTCAGCAATTAGGCAAAACGGCAACATCTGATAATGGCACAGGTGGACAAATAGATTTTATGTTGCTGATAGAAGCGAAGGAGCAAAATCCTGAACAATGGCTTCGACGCAGATAAAAAATAGTTCAAGAAAATAATAAACCCCGAATAATTTCGGGGTTTATTATTTTATAAAAATCGTTCATATAGTTTTTCGTATTCCGGAACGATATTGCTGATGTCATATTTCATAGCATACTTAGCCGCACGTTCTTTAAATTGTTTCAAAACCAAGGGGTCTTTTAAAATTTTAATGGCTTGCTGGCCCATTGTTTTCACATCTCCTACTTCACCCATATAACCCGTTTCGCCAGGAATATTTATTTCAGATAATCCGCCTGCATTAGTTGTTACGATCGGCACGCCTGCAGCCATAGCTTCCAGTGCAGCCAAACCGAAACTTTCATATTCAGATGGCAACAGAAACAAATCAGCAATGGCAAGAATATCTTCCATTTGTTCCTGTTTGCCTACAAATCTTATTTCATCACAAAGATCTAATTCGCGGCAAAGATCTTCGGCCGCAGGTCTTTCAGGACCATCGCCAACCAACATCAGGCGGCTGGGAATTTTATCATTAACTTCTTTAAAAATTTTTATTACATCAGGTATGCGTTTCAACTTCCTGAAATTAGATGCATGCATTAGTACCTTTTCACCATTGGGAGCTATCATTTTTTTAAATGCATCAATCGGTTTGCGGGTAAACCGGCTTACATCCACAAAGTTTACAATCACTTCTATCTCTTTGTCAATTTTAAAATGTTTGTAGGTTTCATCACGCAGATTGTTAGATACGGCGGTTATCGCATCACTTTCGTTAATTGAAAACGTAACAACTGGAGCATACATTTTATCTCTGCCTACCAATGTTATATCTGTTCCGTGCAACGTGGTTATCACTGGAATATTTTTGCCTTCTTTTTTTAAAATCTGTTTTGCCATATATGCAGCCGATGCATGTGGAATAGCATAATGTACATGCAGCAAGTCTAAATCATTATTTTTAATCACATCTACCATCGTACTTGCCAGCGCAGTTTCATACGGTGGAAAATCAAATAAAGGATAAGTGGGTACCTGCACTTCGTGATAAAAAATATTAGGTGTAAATGAACCCAATCTTACCGGCTGCTGATAAGTTATAAAATGAACCTGGTGTCCTTTATTGGCCAACGCTTTGCCTAGTTCAGTAGCTAGTACACCCGATCCTCCAAAAGTCGGATAGCAAACAATTCCAATCCGCATGGTCTTATTAATAGTCATAGAACCCGAAGGTAATTACTTCTATTCTATTCATACAAACCGTTCATATCAATAATTTGTTACAAATCGTAGCTTTCATTACTTTCAGCCAAAATACACTACATGAAGAAATTTATCCTGTCCTTTTGTGTAATTACAATTGCTTTCAATAGTTATTCGCAGCGTGAAGATTCCATAATGATTAAAAAAATTTCGGATGAAATATTAATGAATGGAAAAGCGTATGACAATCTGCGTAACCTTACCAAAAAAATTGGAGGACGATTGGCAGGTTCGCCACAAATGATTATGGCGGAGCAATGGGGTGAACAAGTAATGAAGGAAAGTGGTGCAGATAAAGTAACAATGCAGGCATGCAAAGTGCCACATTGGGTGCGGGGTGGAAAAGATGAAGCGTTTATTCCAACTTTCAAACAGGGAAATAAATCTATTAACCTTGGGATATTAAATAAAAGATTAGATGTGATTGCCCTGGGAAATTCGATGGGTAGTGGTGCAGCAGGAGTTACGGAAGAAGTACTTCTGGTAAATTCTTTTGATGAATTGGAAAAGAAAAAAAATGAAGTAAAAGGGAGGATCGTTTTTTATAATTATAAATTCGATAATACGTATGTCAGTACATTTTCAGCCTATCGTGATGCAGGGCAATACCGTGGCAACGGGCCAAGCCGTGCTGCAAAGTATGGCGCAAAAGCTGTAATTGTAAGAAGCATGAGCAGCAGTACCGATAATAATCCGCATACAGGCGCAACAAGATATATTGATTCATTCCCAAAAATTCCGGCGGTGGCTATTGGGCTGCGTGATGCAGACTGGCTAAGTAGTGAATTACAAAAGGGGAAATTAAAAGTTACTTTGAAAACCTATGGATATTTTAAAGACAGTGCAATTGGTCATAATGTAATTGGTGAATTGGTTGGTTCAGAATTTCCCAATGAAATAATAACAGTTGGCGGCCACCTGGATAGCTGGGATAATTGTGAAGGCGCCCATGATGATGGTGCAGGTTGTGTACAAACGATTGAAATACTTCGGGCATTTAAAGCCCTTGGTTATAAACCGAAACGAACAATTCGATTTGTATTATTTGCGAATGAAGAAAATGGATTGAGGGGCGGTATTAAATATGGGGAAGAAGCAGCCGCAAAAAAGGAGAAGCATATTTTAGCTATGGAAAGTGATGCGGGTGGTTTTACACCGAGATCATTAGGTTTTAGCGGAAGTGATGAACAGTACAGAAAATTTTTATCCTGGAAAGAATTGATTGCACCTTATGGATGCAGTGAATTTATAAAAGGCGGTGGTGGCGCTGATATTGGCACTTTGAACCAGTTGTTAAAAACTCCAACAGCAAGTATGAATCCCGATAGCCAACGTTACTTTGATATACACCATGCAAGAAATGATGTATTTGAAAATGTAAATAAACGTGAACTGGAACTGGGTGCTGTAAATATGGCGGCGTTTATATATTTGGTTGATAAATATGGGATGTAGAGTAATGAAAATTAAATAAGAAAATGTATGACACAACGTTTTTATTTTGACACATCTGTTTTCGGTGGAGTTTATGACATTGAGTTTGAGGAAATCTCTATTCAACTTTTTGAGAAAGTAAAAACAGGACAGGTTATTTGTGTCTATTCGGACCTGACAGAAGGCGAATTATTTGAGGCGCCTGAAAGAGTAAGAAATTTTTTTAACCAATTGTCAAAAGAAAAATTAGAAACTGTTCAGGTGGATGAGGAAGCTATTAAACTTGCTAATAGCTATATTGATGAAGGAGTAGAGGGTAAAACAAGTTTTGACGATTGTGTTCATATTGCTCTTGCTACTATTCACAAAGTTGATATTCTTGTAAGCTGGAATTTTAAGCATATAGTGAATGTGTATAGGATTCGCGGATACAATTCTGTAAATTTACGTTCAGGTTATCAGACATTAGAAATACGTTCACCAAAAGATATTATTGATTATGAAGACTAAATCAAAAATAAAAGACAAAGAATTTGACACAGTCAAAACTTTTAGAGCCATAAAAGAAAAAATTTCAAAGGACATCGCGGGGATGAACATTGAACAATTACGGGCATATCTGAAAACAAAGAAGGTTAGGTTAAAAGATTAGTCATTTGGCGCAAGAGACTTCGTATTGCTAAGGCAACTGAATAAGCATGCGAAGCGGTCACGCTTCGCATAGCTGGGTGCGACCTTAGTTGGCACCTATTATACTATCGTTTTTTTATTACTTTTATTTTCTAAACTGCTATAATATGGATATGATTTATTGGATTTTAATCATTGCTGCAGCTATATTAATTATTTGCATGATTGTATGGCTTTATGAAATCCGGCAAAGTAGTAAAGCACAAGTGGAGTTATTAAAATTTCAAAATGAAGAAAAGAAAATAATGTTATTAGCTCAAATCGAATTATTAGCTGGTATAGCTGATAAATTGGGTGTGCCGGCAAATGAGATTAATGAAGTGGTCAATTAGTTTGATATTGAATTTGAATAAAGATAATTTTTTAACTATGGAGTTACTTAAATTTTATGTTGTTGTGGGCAGCAAATATGGCGGCGTTCATTTATTTGGTTGATAAGTATGGGATGTAGAACTCTATATATTTACTTTTTCTTCCGTGACAATTAAATGCAAAACGAAACCCGATTCAAAATCCTTTTTGAAGATTATAAACAACTTGTCTATAACCTTGCATTAAATTATGTGCAACATACTGAAGATGCACAGGATATTACCCAGGAAGTTTTTGTAAAAGTTTACCAGCATTACGAAAAACATGATCCGGCACTTTCTTCATTTAAAACCTGGATTTACCGGATTACGATTAATCAATGCCTGGATTTTATCCGAAGTAAAAAATCAAAAAAACGATTTGGCTTTATTAGCTCTCTTTTCAATTCTGAAACAAATGAGCCCATAACTGATGCTGCACATTTTAACCACCCCGGAATAGCAACAGAGGATAAAGAAGAACTGCAACAGCTACTTAAACTGATAAATGAATTACCTGAAAGTCAGAAAACCGCACTAATACTGGTAAGAATTGAAGACCGGACACAAAAGGAAGTAGCCGAAATTATGAATACAAGTGTGAAAGCAGTTGAGTCCTTGCTACAGCGGGCAAAACAGGGACTGGCAAAAAAAATAAATGAAAGAGAAGGGTTATAAAAAATTTAACGTATAACTATTAATTGCAAATTATGAATATTGATAACAAACTGGAAAAGCTGAAAAAAATAAGCAGGGTTGATGTGCCTCCATTTTTATTTACACGTATCAAACAACGCATTGATTCAATAAATGATGTACCGATTTCCCTAAAATGGAAATTTGCTTTTGGAGCATCAGCAATTGTTTTATTAGCATTGGATATTGGCATGCTAACAAATTTTTCAAAAAAGAAAAATGTACAGGGTCTTGAACAGGTTGTAAGCAGCATGCAATTATCATCATCAAATGATTTTTACTATGAGTAAAATAAAATTATTAAGCCTCGCTGTTATTGGATTATTAATTATCAATATTGGAATCCTCTTGATTCTATTTTTACGAAAACCTATTCATCCTGCAGGGGACAGGCCAATGCAGGGGAATGGCGGCCCTAAAAATATTATTATTGAACGACTGAATTTTGATAAAGAACAGGTGGCGCAATATGAAAAACTGATTATTCTGCATCAACAA